>JBOHWJ010000416.1:0-14538 GCA_050736495.1 Binataceae bacterium (SeqCode)
ATGAAGGCGAGCGCATGACCTTCGAATAACGGATCGATGGCCGGGCGCCGCGCGGTGGTCTCGGCGGAGCCGTCGAAAAAGAGCCGGCGATGCGCGGAATTCGCTGAAGCTGTCAGTTCCGCGATGCGCTCGTCGACGAAGCGGGTGTCGATGCGATGCGCGCTGAAATCGGGATGGCTCAAAATGCTCTGCTGCAATCCGATATTGGTCGCCACACCTTCAACCTTGAACTCGCACAGCGCGCGATAGGCGCGCTTGACCACGTCGGCAAAATCCGCCGACGGCGAATGAGCGATGAGCCTGGCCAGCGGCGAATCGAAGCCGGCTTTGACGATGTAACCCATATAAGCGGACGAATCGACGCGCAGGCCGGGCCCGGATGGCGCCTCGAAGACGGTGAGCGCGTTGCCCGCGGGAGTGGCGCCATCGCCCGCGCCGATCGCTTCCAAGCCGATGCGCACCGCGATCGCGAATCCGCGTGGCTTGGGCACGTCGGCCCGGCACAGGCCGAGGTCGGCGAACGATTTTCCGGCCGCCAGTTCGAGTTGGAGCTTCACCAGGTCAACGTCCGTCACCGCTTCGGTCACCGCGTGATCGACCGGGAGATGCGGCTTCGCTCCGATGAATGCATACGTCGCGTTACTGTCGGCAGCCGCTTCGACCATGAATGCGAAGGTGCCGAGATTGTCGTAGCGCGCCTGTCCCGCGATACGCATTGCCGCGGCTATCAGACCATCGCGCAGGTCCGCTGATAGTCCCGGACTCGGCGCGATGTCGATTAGTTGCTGGCCCTCGCGCTGGATGCTGCATTCGCGCTCCCAGAGATGGCTCAAATTGCCCGCGCGATCGCCGATAACCTGCACTTCTATACGGCGAGTGCGCGTCCGTGCCATTTCCGTCAAAACCGGGACTCCGCAGCGCTCAGCCAATGAGCGCGCCCACGCCTTGTCGCCGAAAAGCTCGAAGATTTCCGGCCGCGGTCCGACGAAGATGAACCCGCGCTCGTGGCAGCGCCGGGCGAAGGCGGCGTTCTCGCTGAGGAAGCCGCAGCCGGGATGAATGGCGTCGCAACCGGCGTCCTTGGCGATAGCGAGAATCTGATCGCCGTCGAGATAGGCGGCGGCGCCAGTACCGCTGAGCGCGCGGGCGTCGTCGGCCTTGCGCGTGTGGAGGGCGCGAGTGTCGTCTTCGGCAAAAATCGCCACCGTGCGGATGCCCAATTCGGCGGCGGCGCGCATCACGCAAATCGCGATGTCGCCGCGACTCGCGACCAGCAGACTCCTCGGAATCATACAATCACCACTTTCATGAACTCGCCTTGCGCTTTAGCGGGTGTTGAGAAATGGACATCGCTGACATTTGGATTAGCAGGTTGCGGAAAACGGGCACCCACGAGCCTGAATCCAGATCTTCGGCCGAGAAGGGAAATCAGCCCTGGGCAGACCGAAACGGCTATGCGCTTAGCCCGTCGAGCAGCGCCTTGGCGTCCTTCAGATCGGCGGTGTCGAGGCCCTCGGTGAACCAGTTGTAGATGTCAGCGAGCATCTGCCGTGCCTCGTTGCGGCGGCCCTGCTTGTCGAGCAATCGCCCGAGACTCATTGTCGCGCGCAGCTCCCATGACCTCGCTTCCTGTGCGCGAGCTACCATGATCGCCTTCTCGAAGCAGGCCTGCGCCTGCTTTTCGGGTGACGCCCCGCTGCTCAGCAACGCCTCTCCCTTGAGCCGATACAACTCGGCCTCGCTCATGCGCGCTCCGGTTTGCTCGATGGCGGTAAGCTGCTGCTCCGCGACTCTCAACGCCTCACCCGCCAAGCCCGCCTTGAGATAGGACGACACCAGGCCAACGACGACGGCAGCGGCGCCCAGTGCGGATCCGGTCGCGCGATATGCGTCGATGCCGGCCAGGGTTTCCGCGATGCCTCCCTCCGTTAGTCCGAGAGCGGCCTGGACGATACCGCTATAGGTCGAACCGAGCGCGCTCCAATAGCGAAAACCGTGCTCCGTCGCCACCCTGCGGGCCTCCTCCGCCAGTTCGCGCGCGGCTTCGGGATCGCGGTGGCAAAGATGGAGCATCGCTCCGTAACTGAGCGCAAAAGCCATGCTCATGGGATGGCCGAGTCCACGCGCCCGCCTCACCGCCTCTCTAGTCATCCCGACGGCGGCGGCCGGATAGCCAAGCAGCCACAACGTCAGCGACAAGAATGAAAGCGCGGCCACCCGAGGATCCTGCGGCATGCCGGCCATTGGCGGAGGATCATGTATAGCCACTGCTTGTTCCAGTCGCGCACGGGCAGCCTGGAGTTTCCCGCAAAATACCGACACGGCGCCGCTTGCAAAATTCGCGTGCACTATCATGGCCGGCTCACGCGCCCGCTCGGCAATCTCGATCAGCTCCCTGCTGGTCTCGCCTGCGCGTTCGAGCTCGCGGCTTACCAGATGGAAGGCCCAGGCGAACATCAGCGCCGAAAAATGGAATTCGGGTTCATCAAGCTCGCTGCTGAGTGCGAGCGCGCGCCGCACGGATTCGGCGACCTCGGGGGCCGCATAGCCCTTGTTCGCAACCAATGATCCGATGAGGGCAAGGCGCAGCTCGACCTCCCACCGCGTCCGCTCCTGACCGTCGGGCAGACGCGCGAGCATTTCGAGCGCGGAATTAAACCGGCCTATCGCCTCTTCGTGAGCGCAGCGCCGGGCCGCTTGCTCGCCTACCATCCGCAGATAGTGTATCGCCTTGTTGGTATTTCCACTGCGGCTGTAATGGTGGGCGAGATCCGGCAAATGATCATCGAGCTGATCGGCAAACAACCACTCCAGCGCCCGGGCCGTTCGTTCGTGGAGCGGCTTGCGCCGCTCGTTCAGCACCGAGCCGTACGCCACCTCATGCGTGAGCGCGTGTTTGAAGGTATATTCCACGTCAGGCAGCGCGGGCTGCTCGTAGATGAACTCGCCGAGCTGCAAATCGCCGAGCATCCGCTCCAGTTCGTCATCCGATTCGCCCGCGACCTTTCTGACCAGCCCCAGCGGAAACTCCTTGCCCATTACCGCCAGCGTCTGTAGCAAGTCTTTCTCGTCGGCGGGCAGACGGTCGATACGCGAGGCCAGAATCGCCTGCACCGTCGGAGGGATCTTCAGTTCGTCAAATGGTTTGGTCAGCTTGAGCGCCCCATTGCGCACCAGCGCCCCCTCGTCGAGCAGCACCTGCACCGTCTCTTCCATGTAGAAAGGATTGCCCTCCGTCTTGTCGGTTATAAGCCGGCGCAGCGGTTGGAGCGCGGCGTCGTCGCCCAGCAACGCCGTCAGCATTTCCTCGGCGCTCTCGCGTCCCAGCGGATCCAACCGAAGCTGCGCGTAATGGCCCTTGTTGCTCCAGTTGTGCCGGTACTGGGGCCGATAATTCACCAGCAACAGCACGTGCGCATTGGCAATCGCGTCCACCAACAGGTCGAGCAGCGCCTGGGTCTCGTTATCGACCCAGTGCAGGTCCTCGAACACGACGATCAGCGGCTGGTTGAGGCTCTCGCGCTGCAAAATACGCTTGATCGCCTCCAGCGTCCGCCGCTGGCGCACTTGTCCATCCATCTGCGCCAGCGCGCCGGCCGTTTCTTCCACGCCCAGCAGCGCGAACAGGTAGGGCAGGGAATCTTCCAGCGCGCGGTCGAGCATCACCACCTTGCCGGCCATCCTCTCGCGCCGTTTGCGCGCATCGTCGTCGGCCTCAATCTCGAAGTAATTGTTGAGCAATTCGATGACCGGCAGATAGGCCGAGGCCTTGCCGTGCGAGACTGAGAACGTTTCGAGAGTCAGGCACCCGCTCTGCGAGGTCATCTTGAATTCGTAGAGCAGCCGCGACTTGCCCAGCCCGGCCTCGCCCATCGCCGCGACGACCTGTCCGTGGCCCTTCTTCACCAATTCAAGCGCGTGGCGCATCGCGGTCATCTCGCGCTCGCGCCCGACGAATTTCGAGAGCCCCCGGCCAGCCGAGCGCTGTAGCCGCGTGCGCAGCGATCCCAGCCCGGTCAGTTCATAGACGTTGACCGGCTCGCTAACTCCTTTGACGCGTGACGGCCCCAGGGCCCGGAAAAGAAAGTAGCCGTCGCATAGCCGAAAGGTCGTCTCGCTCACTACCACCGAGCCGGGCTCGGCCAGCGTTTGCATGCGCGAGGCCAGGTTAGCGGTGTGGCCGATGGGCGTGTACTCGACGTGCCGCTCGCCGGTCTGAATCGGGCGCACCACCACTTCGCCGGTGTTGAGTCCTACCCGAATCTGGATTGGCGCGCGCCCCTCGGCGCGCAAATGCCCCGCCAGCTTTTTGATCTCCTGCTGCATCCGCAGCGCCGCCAGTAGTGCGCGCTGTGGATGATCCTCGTGGGCCACGGGAGCGCCAAACAGCGCGAAGATGCCGTCGCCCGTCGATTGCACGACGTAGCCGTCATAGCGATGGGCCGCGTCGATCATAAGCTTCAGTGCCGGATCGACAATCGCACGCGCCTCTTCGGGATCGAGATCCTGCTCGAGCTCGGTCGAACCCTTGATATCAGCGAACAGCGCGGTGACGGTCTTGCGCTCACCGTCGAGTTTTTCGGGGTCGGGCGCCTCGCTTACGCGAACCGGCGGAGTGTCGGATTTCTTTGCCGCGGCCGCCGCAGGCTCTCCCAGCGCCGTGCCGCACTCGCCGCAAAAGCGTTTGCCCGCTGGATTATCGGCACGGCATTTCGGACAAAGATTCGCAAGTGCCGCGCCACAATCGCCGCAGAACTTCTTGCCAGGTGGATTTTCAGTTTTGCATTTTGAGCAGAGCATCGGCTTACCCAGAACAAACCAGCGGCCCGCCCCTCGTATATCATCCAGCGCCGTGAACGGACCAGCAGGCTAAGCGAGAACGATCGCAACACGTCCCTTTGCCTTGTAAAGCAGTAGGTGACTGTGGTTGGGGGAGGATGTAGAGATGCGCGGCACGGACCACCAGCGGAGGGGAACGTTCAGCTACATATCGGCCGAGCAGCGCGTGCCTGGCGACCATCCGCTGCGCACGATCGGGCTCATGGTCGATGGGGTCTTGCGCAAACCGGGGCCGGGCTCCTACTCCAGGGTCTGTGGGCCTCGATATCGACGACCCGGTTTGGGACGCCACGGTTTTCACCAAGGATCAGGAACGGCTGTTTATGGGGGAAGCGCCGCGCATCTTTTTCAATGCGGCAGACTCTCGCTATTTCATGCTGGTCGCGGCGGCGCGGCGGGGTCGCACCACCTCGCCGTCGGCCGCGCTCTGGCCCAGGTTCAACGCGACAATCTCGCCGCCATCCAGCCCTTCGACGACTTCCGACTGAATGCCATCGTCCATGCCCAGGCGCACTTCGACCATATGCACGCGGTTGTCGCGCACCACCGGAACAAACACCTTGCCGTTGTTGAATATCAGAGCGTCGTCGCGCACCAGCGGCGCGCCGGCGCTGCCGGAAAGCGTGATTTCGACGTGCGCATACATTCCGGGCAGCAACGCGAGATCATCGTTGGGCAGGTCGACCTCAACCAGCATGGTACGAGTGGCGCTGGTCAGCGCCTCGGGATGACGCGTCACGCTGCCGATAAGCTTTCGTCCGGGCAATTGGCTCACCGTGATCGCGGCCGGATCGCCGTCGCGTACAAACGCGGCGTCCTCCTGCGGCAGGTTGATATATACGCGCACCGGCTTGAGCCGCGCGATCGCGACGATCGGTACTGCGCTCTGCTGCGCGGTTTGCAGCGCGACCAGCGCCCCCGGATCGACGTTGCGCGCCGTGATGACACCCTCGAACGGCGCCGTCACGCGCTCGTAGCCCTGCTCCGCAAGCAGCGACTGGTAGGCCGCGTGGGTCGAAATCAGGGTCGCATGCGACTCGTCGGCGATTTGCTGCGCGATTACCCGGCTGCCGACCAGGGCCTGGTTGCGCTTGTCGGTGATCGCCGCTATCTGGTACGAACCGCGCGCATTGATAACCTGCTGATCGAGTTCCGGCGATTCGATGACGGCGAGCAACTGGCCCTTTTTCACGCGGCTGCCCTTGTCGACCAGGATCACTTTCACGTAGCCGCTAACCTTGGGATAAACCGGGCTCTCGTAGTAACCGTGCACGTCGCCCGGATATACGACGGTATGATTCTGCGGCGAGCGTTCTACCGGTACGACCAGCACCACCGGTCCTTCTTCCGCCTGATGAGTAAGCTGTGCGGTCTGGTGACTCACCCATGAGCCGCGCGCGAAGACCAGGCCTGCGAGCGCGGCCACGGCGACGATCGCGGCACCGATCCATCCCGCGTAGAAGGTCCATCCGGTACTGGTGGAAGCATGATGCGGCCGTTCAGCCATTGCTGATTGTCTCCCTCAAAATAGCGTGGAGTTTAGCCGATGGACGCATCAGTCCTTCTCCGCCTGTTCGACCAACAGCGCAACTTCGGCGTCGCGCTCGCGCTTGCCGATTCGCTTGTGTGAGAACAACGAATAGACCAGGGGCACGACAAAAAGCGTCATCAGCGTAGCCGCGATCAGACCGCCGATCACGGCGCGTCCCAGCGGCCCGTTCTGCTCGCCGCCCGCGCCCATCGCGAGCGACATCGGCAGCATGCCGAGGATCATCGCGAGCGCGGTCATGATCACCGGTCGCATCCGCACCACGCCGGCCTGCACCGCCGCCGTCACCGCGTCGTACCCCTGCGCGCGCAGATCGTTGGCGAAAGTGATAAGCAGGTTGCCGTTGGCGACACCCACGCCCACCGCCATGATCGCGCCCATCAGCGATTCGACGTTGAGCGTCGTATGCGTGAAAATCAGTATCCACAGCACGCCCGCGAGAGCGCCCGGCACCGCCATCATAATGATCATGGGGTCGAGCCACGACTGAAAGTTGGTCGCCATCAGCAGGTACACGAGCACAATCGCGAGCACTAGTCCGGCGCCCATGCTGGCGAACGAATCGTGCATCGCGGCGCTCTCGCCCAGGATTCTGATGGTGGTTCCGGGCGGGATGTCGCTGAATGCGTCGATCTTCCGCTGCACCGCGGCGGCGACGCCGCCGAGGTCGCGCCCCTCGACTCCGCAATCCACGTCGACCACCCGCTGCACGGTGTAATGGTTGATGCCTTGCGGCTGAACCTCGTGGCTGATGACGGCGAGGTTGGCGAGGAACTGCGGCGGCGGCATCGTACTGTCAGTCATCGCGGCAGTGGGTTGCGACGGCGTGAGCGGGGTGCGGCCGATGGCCTGGATCGAGTCGACAACGTGCTGCGGCGTTTGCACCGCGACGCTATAGCTGACGCCGTTGTGCCGGTCGAGCCATTGGTTGGGCGCCGTAATCAGGCTCGAACTGAGCGAGGTCAGGATGCTCGAGGTAACATCGCGCTGGGTGATGCCGACTTCGAGCGCCTTGGCGCGATCGACCTGCACCCGCAATGTCGGGTAGTTGAGCACCTGCGCGATACGCACGTCGGCCGCGCCCGGGATCGTCTCGATCTCACTCTGAAGTTTCTCAGCGAGACGGAAGTTGCCCCGCAGATCGCGTCCGACGATCTGAACGTCGATCGGTGCCGACAGTCCAAAGCTCAACACCTGGCTGATGATGTCGGCGGCCTGCGGATAAATCATCACGTCCGGAAACTCGCCATGAACGGCGGTGCGAATCTTCTTGATGTAATCGATGGTCGGATGATGGTTCTCGGTGAGCTGAATCTGGATGTCGGCATCCTGCGGACCGAGGCTGTCGGTCTGGTAAAACAGCAGCGCCCAGTAGACCGGCAGTCCGATATGGTCGGTCATCAGTTGGAGTTCGTTCGGCGGAATCACGGAACGGATGGTGTGTTCAACGCCGTCGATGATACGGGTGGTTTCCTCCAGCCGCGTGCCCACCGGGACCCGTGCGTGAAGCCGGATCATGCCGGTGTCGACGTTTGGAAAGAAATCCTCGCCAACCACTTTCACCAACCCCATCGAGGCGATCACGATCACGCCGATACAGGCGAGCACCAGTCCGCGATGCTGCAGGACACGGGTCAGCGCGCGTTCGTAGCGCACGACCTGGCGGTCGAACCAGCGCTCGAATGCGGCGGTCACACGCCCGACCACCCCGCTCATGTGATGGTCGGTCGGCTCCTCGGCAAGCAGATGCAGCGCCATGCTCGGAACCAGCGTGCGTGAGAGCAGGTACGACGTGAGCATCGCGTATACCACCGCCAGCGCCAGCGGCGTGAACAGGAAACGCGCGACGCCGGTCAGGCCGATAACTGGTGAAAACACGATGCAGATGGAAAGCGTGCCGACCAGTGCTGGCATCGCGATTTGACGCGAGCCGTCGAGGACGGCGACGCCGAGCGACTTGCCCATCGCGTGGTTGCGATGGATGTTCTCGATGGTCACGGTGGCGTCATCGACCAGCATGCCAACCGCGAGTGCCAGCCCGCCGAGGGTCATGATGTTGATGGTCTGGCCGGAGAGCTTGAGCCCGATGATCGACGTCAGGATGGCCAGCGGGATCGAGGTGACGACGATCAGCGTGCTGCGCCACGAACCCAGGAACATCAGCACCATCAGGCCGACCAGCGCCGCCGCGAGCAGTCCTTCCTGCAGCACGTCGATCAGCGAACGGCGCACGAACACCGATTGGTCGAACGCGAGGCTGAGCTTCATCCCCTTGGGCGCGACCGCCATCAGCTTCGGTAGCACCGACTTGACCGCGTCCACCACCGTCAACGTCGAGGCCGACGGATGCTTGAGAATCAGCATATAAGTGGCGAGCCGGCCGTTGACGCGGACGACATCGGTCTGCACCGAATGGCTGTCGCTCACCTTGGCGACGTCGCCCATGTAGATCGGCGCGCCATCGGTCACCTTGATGGGCAGCCCGTTCAGTTCAGCGACTTGCGGCGGGCTGCCGTTGAGCACGACGTTGTATTCGGTGTTCCCGATTTTGGCGGTGCCGCCGGGGATGATGACGTTTTGCTGCTGGAGCGCATTGACCACGTCCTGCGGCGAAACGCCGCGCGCGTACATACGGGCCGGGTCGATATTGACCATGACCTGGCGCGAGGCGCCGCCGAACGGGGCTGGCGTTGACAGGCCGGGAATCGTAAACAGGAAGATGCGCCCGAAGTTCGAGCCGAAGTCATAGAGTTGACTCTGCGAGAGCGTGTCGCTCGAGTATACCAGGTACAGGATCGGCACGTTGGTCGCGTTGTAGTCGATGATACTGGGTGGGTTGATGTTCGGCGGCAGCACGCTCCTGATCGCCTCCGAGACGGCCACCAGTTGCGAAATTGCAAGGCCCGTATCAGCGCCCGGTTGGAAGTAGAATTTGATGACGCCGATACCATTGAGCGAGGTCGATTCGATGTGGTCGATGCCGTTGACCGTGGTCGAGGAGGCGCGCTCGCTGATATTGACGATGCGCTGTTCCATCTCCTGCGCCGAAAGGCCCGGATAGTTCCAGACCGCATCGACCACCGGCACGTCGATCGCCGGGAAGATGTCGAAGTTCATCCGCGTCAGCGAGACCAGGCCAAGCAGCAGCATCAGCGCCGCCATCACGGCGATGGTCACCGGCCGTCTAAGCGCGAGTTGAACGATCCACATAATGCGCGCGCTCCGTTGTTATTGTCGCCCTATGCATCGGCTGCCGTCGTGATATGGCCGGTCGGCCAGCCGCGTGCAAGCTATCCATGTATCGACGCCCAGCCTGCGGCCAAGCGCAAAAATTAAGCAAGCAAGCGAGTAACATCATGGCGGCAAAAACAAAAGCGTTTTCACCGCCAAGGTGTTATAGAGTTAAGCCGTTAAGCCCTCGGCATGGGAGATCATGAGCTTGGCAACACAGGTGGCCGGTGGTCCTTTCTTTGAGGACCTGCAAGTAGGCCAGACCGTCGATAGCGCGCCCGCGCTGACCCTGGCTGACGGGATCGCGGCGGCGCACGGTGCGATTGTGGGCGAGCGGCTGCGGCTGGCGCTCGACGCGGAGTTGAGCCGCCGCGTACTCGGCGGCGCGCTCGCATCGCCGGCGCTGGTGTGGGACGTGGCGATCGGCCAGTCCACGCTGTTCACCCAGCGCGTCATCGCGAACCTCTTCT
This sequence comes from Binataceae bacterium (SeqCode), assembly GCA_050736495.1. Lineage (GTDB taxonomy): Bacteria > Desulfobacterota > Binatia > Binatales > Binataceae > JBOHWJ01. The sequence goes on from JBOHWJ010000416.1 coordinate 10,090, forward strand.
ATCGCGGTTTCATGTTTCGCCAAGCCCCCTGCCTCGGCGACACCTTGCGCACGACCACGGCGGTCGTGGCGTTGCGCCAGAATCGCTCGCGCCCGGGCCGCGCCGCGACTGGCCTGGCGGCGTTGCGCATTCGCACGACCGATCAGAATGGCCGCGCCGTGCTTGATTTCTGGCGCTGCGCGATGCTGCCGCTGCGCAACCCGGAAGGCCAGACCGGCCACAATTCCGACCTTGAAGCCATCCCGGCGCAACTCGACCCCGGCGCGTTGAGCATGCCGATCGCGGGATGGGACTTGCGGGCGTTTCGCGCGGCGGTGCCGGGACAGCACTTCGCCGAGCTCGTCCCTGGCACGACTTGGGAAATCGCCGGCGGCGACGTGGTATCGTCCGCACCTGAACTGGCCCGGCTCACGCTGAATGTCGCGATGGCGCATCACGACGCGGCTTCCAGCGCGGCGGGACGGCTGGTCTATGGCGGCCATACGATCGGATTGGCGGCTGCGCAAGCGACGCGCGCACTGCCCAATCTCGTCACGATTGTTGCCTGGCATAGTTGCGACCACCTTGGCCCGGTCCGTGAAGGCGACACCCTGCGCAGCACCCTCGAAATCGAACGCGGCGAACCGCTTCCCGGCGGTGGTGGACTCGTGCATCTGCGCTCGCGCGTCCGGGCCGATCGCGATGGCGTCGCGCAGGACGTGCTGGACTGGCGCTTCGTAGGAGTGATGGCATGAGCGGAATTCTCTCCGGCTTGCGCGTTGTCGAGGGTTCAGCATTCGTCGCGGCGCCGTTGGGCGGCATGACGCTCGCGATGCTCGGCGCCGATGTCATCCGCTTCGACCAGATTGGCGGCGGTCTCGACTATCATCGCTGGCCGTTAGCCGCGGATGGGCAAAGTTTGTTCTGGGCGGGAATGAACAAGGGCAAGCGCTCCATCCAACTGGATTTGCGCTCTCCCGCGGGGCGCGAACTGGCTTCGGCGCTGATCGCCGCACCGGGCGAACAGGCGGGAGTGTTTCTCACCAATTTTCCCGCCCGCGGCTGGCTCGAATACGACAATCTGAAAAAGCATCGGGCCGACCTCGTGATGGTGGCGCTCACCGGCAATCCCGACGGCACCAGCGAGGTCGATTATACCGTCAACCCGGCGACCGGCTTTCCGTGGGCGACCGGGCCGCGCAATCTCGCCGAGCCGCTCAACAGCATCCTGCCGGCCTGGGACATCGCGCTCGGCACTCTCGCCACGGTTGGCCTGCTCGCCGCCGAACGCCACCGCCGGTTGACCGGCAACGGACAACTCGTGCAGGTTTCGCTTTCCGACGTGGCCTTCGCGATGGTCGGTAATCTCGGGCGCATCGCGGAGGCGCAACTCGGCGGACGCGACCAGCAGAAGGACGGCAACTATCTCTACGGAGCCTTCGGTCACGACTTCGAAACCCGCGATGGGCGCCGTGTGATGGTCGTGGCGCTGACGGCGCGTCAATGGAGTGCGCTCAAGGAGGCCACGGGAGTCGGCGAAGCATGCGTGACTATTGAGCGCGCGACCGGCCACGATCTCGACACCGAGACCGGCCGTTTTCAGTCGCGCGATCTGATCGCGGCTTTGCTGCGGCCATGGTTCGCCTCGCGCGATCTCGTCGTTATTCGTGAGACGTTTGCCGGCACCAACGTTTCATGGGGTCCGTATCAGACCTTCCGCCAGTTGGTCAGGGAAGATCCGCGTTGCTCGCTCGCCAATTCGATGTTCGCTGAAGTCGAGCAGCCCGGCATCGGCGAGTACCTGATGCCGGGTTCGCCGCTCTATTTCTCCGCCGCCCCGCGCGTGCCGGTGCGGCGCGCGCCGATGCTGGGCGAGAACACCGACGAGGTACTGGCCGACGTATTGGGGCTAGGCTCCGCCCAAATTTCACGCCTCTACGATGAAGGCGTGGTGGCGGGGCCGAAACCGATCGCTCATTGAGGGTTGGCGCTATCGCGCGGCGCGGTCGAGCAATTCCAGCCCATGCTCGAACATCAACGGGGCCGACAGCGCCACTTCCTCCCAATGCGGATCGTCGCGCTTACCGCGCCGATGCAGCATTAGGTTGAAGCACGTGATCACGCCGAAACGATAGCCTGCGAACGCGCGAAACCATCGCACTTCGTCCGGTGAGACCGCAAACAGCGCGACCTCGGAATAAATCGCGACGATTTCTTCGGCTGTCAGCGGCCGCACTTTTTTTTCTTCGGTTTCGACCCAGCTCGCGGGATCGGAAAAGAAACAGACCCAGCCGAGGTCGAGCAGCGTCGGCCCGATGAGCGCGATTTCCCAATCAATCACCGCGCGCGGACGCTGCTCATCGAACAGGATGTTGGACCATTGGAAATCACCATGAACGCATCCGATGCGCGCGTTGGCCGGCAACGTCGAGCGCAGCCGTTCGCGCAGCTCGGGCGCGCGCGCCACCACTGCGGGGTCGAGCGTCGGGCGATCGAGCAAATAGTCGAGCCGCTTCATCTCGTCGCTCAGCGGAAACGGCTCGCCGAATGCTTCGCGGCGGGGCTCCCAAGGGAGGTTGTGCAGCGCCAACAGCGTTTCGATGCCTTTGCGCGCGAGGCGCTTCAGATGGTCTGGCGGCAGCGTCGATTCGCCCAGCTTGAAGCCGTCGCGGAACTCGACGACGAAATACGGCCGCCCGAAAAATTGCGGCTCCTCGCCGTACCAATGCACCACCGGCACCGGCACAGCGGTACCGGCGAGCGACGCCATGATCCTGGCTTGGCGCATGATGTCCGCGGGTCCCGCGATCTTCACGCCCGGTGGCGCCATCCGCACCACCAGCTTGCCCGCCGGCCGCCGACCATCGGTGCGTTCGAGCACGAAGCTGTAGCTGAAGCCGGCATGACCGGGTAGCGTTTCAAGCGAATGCGCGCGGGCGCCGGGATCGCCCGTTTTGGCACGCACCAGCGCGTTCAGCCCTGCGATTGTTTCGTCTGAAATTGCAGCCATCGGCGTTTGTCGCAATACTCCGATTCGAGATTCCCGCGCATCTTCTATATCCTCTATATAGACATCCGCTCCGGCGCCGCGAAACCTGCCGGAGGGTTGCGCGATGATGGTCCGGCGCGGGACTCTTGAGAAAGCCGCAGCGCTGCGGCAGTCTCGCGCGGTGACGCGCCGCCGCCATGCAATGGGTCGCACCGGATCATGCCATCTTAATCGATGCGGTGCCGGGCGCGCGAAGAAGCCAATTTGCTAATACGGAGGAAACCATCGTGAGCTGGGATTTTGAAACCGAGCCCGAATTTCAAAACGAACTCGACTGGATCGAAAAGTTCGTGGGCGAGGAGGTCGAGCCGCTCGATTACGTTCTCGATTCGCCCTACGACGTGCGCGACCCCAAGCGCAATAAGCTGGTCAGGCCGTTGCAGGCAGAGGTGCGCAAACGCAAGCTCTGGGCCTGCCATCTCGAACCGGAATTGGGCGGCCAGGGTTACGGCCAGCTCAAGCTCGCGCTGATGAACGAGATCCTCGGCCGTTCGCGCTTCGCGCCGACCGTTTTCGGCTGCCAAGCGCCGGATTCCGGCAACGGTGAAATTCTCGCCAAGTACGGCACGCCGGCGCAGAAGAAGCAGTACCTCGAACCGCTGCTCAACAACGAAATCGTCTCGTGCTTCTCAATGACCGAGCCGCATGGCGGCGCCGACCCCAAGGTCTTCACGACCCACGCCGAGCTCAAGGGCGACAACTGGATAATCAACGGCGAGAAGTGGTTCTCGTCGAACGCCCGCTATGCGTCGTTTCTGATCGCGATGGTGGTGACCGATCCCGACGCGCCGCCGTATCAGCGGCTGTCGACCTTTATCGTACCGGCGGAAACGCCCGGCCTGAATATCGTACGCAGCGTCGGCGTGGGCCATGAGGCCGAGGGCACGCATGCCTACGTGCGCTACCAGGACGTGCAGGTGCCGAAAGACCATCTGCTGGGGCCGCGCGGCGGCGGCTTCATCGTCGCGCAGACGCGGCTTGGCGGCGGCCGCATCCATCATGCGATGCGGACGGTCGGGCAAGTGCGCAAGGCGTTCGATCTGATGTGCGAGCGCGTGCTCTCGCGCACCACGCAAGGCTCGCGGCTGGCCGACAAGCAAATGGTGCAGGAGAAGATCGCGGATTCGTGGATCGATATCGAGCAGTTCCGGCTGTTGGTGCTGCGCACGGCGTGGCGTATCGACAAGTTCAAGGATTACTTGAAGGTGCGCAAGGATATCGCGGCGGTCAAAGCGCAGATGCCGAAGGTCTTTCATGATGTAGCGATTCGCGCGCTGCAGCTCCACGGGTCACTCGGCGTCACGCCCGAGATGCCGTTTATCGATCAGGTGGTCGAAAGCTTCGTGATGGGCCTCGCCGACGGCCCGACTGAAGTGCACAAGATTACGTTGGCGCGGCAGATTTTGCGCGAATACAAGGCG
>JBOHWJ010000417.1:0-5207 GCA_050736495.1 Binataceae bacterium (SeqCode)
CAATAGCACCGTGATGTCGGTCGGATTAAGATCGAGTTAAAATGGAGGTGTCGGGCAAAGCTGCGGCAAAGTTTCGTTCGATTGGTGTCGGCGAGGGTCAGTAGCTCTAACTGGACAGAGCGACGGACTCCAAATCCGTAGGTTGCAGGTTCGAATCCTGCCTGACCCGCCAAAGAGTTTCACCGCTTGTAAAAGCCCGGTAAAATGGATAGTCTAAAAAGTTACCTTGATCAGAGCATAAGTTTTGTCCAAGAGGCGTGGACCGAACTGTCCAAGGTTTACTACCCTTCGCCACGGGAAACCATGCAGGCGACTTTGGTGGTGGTGGTCTTGACCCTGGTAATGGCGTTGTGGCTGGGCCTAATCGACATGGTGGCGACACGCGGAGTTCATTTGCTTTTGAGTTGAGTCCGCGAGGAACGGAGCGAACTTTCTTGATCAACCGGGTTCACACGGCCAGGGCTTGAGATGGCAGACGTTGCAGCTGCGGAGCTCAATAAAGCGTCCACGAATAAGAAGTGGTACGTGGTCCACACTTACTCGGGCTATGAGCAGAAGGCCAAGACCGCACTCGAAGAGCGCGTGCGCTCGCTGCGGATGCAGGACAAATTCGGGGAAGTGCTGGTACCGGTCGAGCGGGTGCAGGAGCTCGGCAAGGGCGGCCAGCGCAAAATTTCGAGCCGCAAATTTTTCCCCGGCTATATTTTCGTCAATATGGAGCTTGACGACGAAACCTGGCACGTCATCAAGAACACCCCCAAGGTGACCGGTTTCGTTGGCCATTCGACCAAACCGCCCGAAGTTCCGGAAGCTGAAGTGCGGGCGATTACGCAGCAGATGGAAGAAGGGGCGCTGAGGCCCAAGCCCAAGGTGCTGTTCGAGGTTGGCGAGGCGGTCAAGGTGGTCGACGGGCCGTTCCAGGACTTCAACGGGACAGTCGAAGAGGTGCGCCCCGAAAAAGGCAAGGTGCGCGTGCTGATTTCAATCTTCGGCCGCGCCACTCCGGTCGAACTCGATTTTGTGCAGGTAGAAAAGTCATAAATTCTCCGGTCGGATGGCCGGACGCTGAAAGCGACGAAGCGCCGCTCATGGAGCGCGCCAGCCTCGCTGTCGGCTTGCGGATGATAAGCTAAATGGCGAAGAAAGTTACCGGGCAGATAAAGTTGCAGATTCCCGCCGGAGCCGCCAATCCGTCACCTCCGGTCGGGCCCGCGCTGGGCCAGCGCGGCGTCAACATTATGGAGTTCTGCAAGGCTTTCAATGCCCAGACCCAGAGCATGCAAGGCCTCACGATTCCTGTAATCGTGACGGTCTACACCGACCGCTCATTCACGTTTGTCACCAAAAGTCCGCCGGCCGCGGTCCTGCTCAAAAAGGCCGCCGGGCTGGAAAAGGGATCGCCGACCCCGAACAAAAACAAGGTCGGCAAAGTGACGCGCACGCAGGTCGAGGAAATCGCTGAGACCAAGGTCAAGGATTTGACCGCCAAAGACCTCGCCGCGGCGATGCGCACGGTCGAAGGTACTGCGCGTTCGATGGGTATCGAGATCGCGGAATAGGAAGCGGGCGATTCATGGCAGGCAAGAAATATCGTGACGCGGCAAAACAGATCGATCGGCAAAAACGCTATTCGCTCGAAGAAGCGCTCAAGTTGGTAATCGCCACCAAGGTGGCCAAGTTCGACGAGACCGTCGAATTGGCGGTGCGGCTGAACGTAGACCCGCGCCAGGCCGATCAGAACGTGCGCGGCACGGTGGTGCTGCCCAACGGTACTGGCAAGGTGCCGCGTGTGCTGGTGCTGGCCAAGGGCGAAAAGGAAAAAGAGGCTCGCGACGCCGGCGCCGAATTTGTCGGTGGTGACGATCTCATCAAGCGCATCCAGGAAGAAAACTGGCTCGATTTCGATCGCGTCATTGCGACACCGGACATCATGGGTGCGGTCGGCCGCATCGGTAAGATTCTCGGTCCGCGCGGCCTGATGCCAAATCCCCGGGTCGGTACCGTCACCTTTGACGTCGCCAAGGCGGTGGCCGAAGTCAAGGCCGGCAAGGTCGACTACCGGGTCGACAAGGCCGGTGTGGTTCACGCCCGTATTGGCAAGGTCAGCTTTGGCGAGGCCAAGCTCACGGAAAACGCGCAGGCGCTGTTGGGCGCGATAACCCGCTCCAAGCCGGCCAGCGCCAAGGGCAACTACATCAAGAGCGTGGCGCTGGCATCGACCATGGGGCCGGGCGTGAAGGTGGATACGGCGGCCGCGCGGGTGGTGTCGGCGGCGGCATAGCGGCGCGGCACACCGAAGCAGGCGGCGGACTACATGAAGAAGGAACAAAAGGGCGCGATTGTCGAGCAACTGGCCACTGATTTTGGCCGTGCCAGGCTCGCGCTGGTGTCTGAATACAAAGGCATCACGGCGGTCGAGTCCGACGAGATGCGCCGGCGTATCCGCGCGGTGCGCGGCGAATTCCGGGTGGCCAAGAACACGCTCGTACGGCGTGCCATCAAAGATACCGTGTGCGCGCCGCTCGACGGGCAGCTCGGTGGCCCGCTGAGCATCATTCTGAGCTTCGACGATCCGGTCGAACTGGCCAAGACCGTTGGCTCGTTCAGGGACCTGGGCGAAAAGTTCAAGGTTCGCGGCGGCGTGCTCGACGGCAAGTTGATCACGTCCGAAGAGGTGCAGGCGCTGGCGGCGCTACCGCCCAAGCCGGTCATCATGGCGCAGTTGCTCGGATTGCTGCAGGCGCCGGCGACGCGTTTGGCACGGCTGCTCAACGAGCCGGGTTCCGCGATGGCACGGCTGATCGACGCGATTGGCAAGCAGAGGCAAGGCGGCAAGGACGGGGCGCCAGCGGCCGAAGCGGCGCCGGCGCAGCCGGCCTAGCGAAAGCGACGTAGCGCGGGCGCGTGACAGGCGCCGAATGGAAAATCGAACAGTATCCGGCTTTCGGGGCGCTCCCACATCCCCCGGAGGGCGAGGACAAGGAGAGAAGGACCACGATGTCAGAAGAAGGACAGCTTAGCCGCGACCAGGTGAAGGATTATCTGAAGAACCTTAGCCTGTTGGAAGCGGCGGCCCTGGTCAAGGAGCTGGAGGACGAACTGGGCGTATCGGCGGCGGCACCGATTGCGATGGTGGCCGCGCCGGCGGCCGGGGGCGGTGCGGCGGCGCCGGTGGAGAAGGATGAATTCAATGTCGTGCTGATGGCGGCGGGCGACAAGAAGATCCAGGTGATCAAAGTGGTACGCGAGCTCACCGGGCTTGGCCTCAAGGAGGCCAAGGACTTGGTCGACGGGGCGCCCAAAGCGGTCAAGGAGGGCGTCAATAAGGCCGAGGCCGAGGAAGTCAAGAAGAAGCTGGAAGAAGTCGGGGGATCGGTCGAGCTGAAGTAGGAGCCGGCGGATTTTTTTGGCACACGGCTACACCGGCGACAAGATTGGGACGGCGTCACGATGCGCGGGACGATCGCGCCGGCCCGGGCATGTGCATTTAGAACGGACGGATTTTCCGGGGGCGCGCGGTGCGAAACCGCGCGCCCTTTGATTCAGATTGCCGCACGACGGCGCCGCCGCCGATTCGTGGCGGCGCAGGCCGGATGAGGTAGAAATGGCTCAACAGTCGCAGGTTACAAGCAACCTTCGCCTTCGCCGCTCCTTCGGCAAAATCAAGAAGATCATCGATATCCCGAACCTGATCGAGATCCAGAAGCGGTCATACGAAGAGTTTTTGCAGGCCGACGTGTCGGCCGAGCAGCGCACCGACACGGGGCTGCAGGCGGTGTTCAAGTCGGTCTTTCCAATTAAGGATTTCAACGAGACGGCGTCGCTCGAATTCGTCGGTTACGAGCTTGGCACGCCCAAGTACGATGTCGAGGAATGCCATCAACGCGGCATGACATATGCCGCGCCGCTCAAAGTCAAGATTCAGCTCGTCATCTGGGACGTCGAGAACGGGCGGCGTTCGATCAAGAACGTCAAAGAACAGGAAGTGTACTTCGGCGAGATTCCGCTGATGACATCCAACGGGACGTTCATGGTGAACGGCACCGAGCGCGTCATCGTTTCACAGCTTCATCGTTCGCCGGGCGTGTTTTTCGAGCATGACAAGGGACGCACCCATTCGACTGGCAAACTGCTCTATTCGGCGCGCATAATTCCCTATCGGGGAAGCTGGATAGACTTCGAGTTCGACCCGCGCGACGTGCTCTATGTGCGTATCGACCGGCGGCGCAAGTTCCCCGCCACAGTGCCATTGCGCGCGCTCGGCATGACCACCGAGGATCTGCTTAATTACTTCTATCAGAAGGACGTCCTCATCCTGGACGCCAAGCAACTCGCCAAGCAATTCATTCCCGAGCATCTGCTGGGTATGCGCGTTACGCGTGACATCAAGGATCCCAAGTCGGGCGAGGTAATCGCGCGCGAAGGGCGCAAGTTCAACAAAGCTATCGTGCGCGCGATGGAAAGCGGGCGCATAACCGAAGTGCCGATCGCGCTCGAAGACGTGGTGGGCCGCGTCTCGGCTCATGACGTGGTCGATTCGACCACCGGCGAAGTGCTGGTCCAGTGCAACGACGAGCTGACCGAGGAGACCGTCGAAAAGCTCAAGAGCCACGGCGTGAAGAAGCTGGAAGTGCTTTTCACCGAGGATCAAGCGGGCGGCGGTCCGCTGCGCCTGACGCTGGCGCAGGACAAGCTCAACACACCCGACGAAGCCAACGTGGAAATCTACCGGCGGCTGCGTCCGGGCGATCCACCCACGCTGCAGACGGCGACGACCTTTTTCAATAACCTGTTCTTCAATCCCGAACGTTACGATCTGTCCAAGGTCGGACGTCTGAAGCTTAACCACAAGCTCAAGCTCGACGTGCCGCTGGAGCAGGGCACGCTGCGGCGCGAGGACATTCTCGAAGTCGTCCGTTACCTGATTGAGCTCAAAAATGGCAACGGCCAGATCGACGATATCGACCATCTGGGCAATCGGCGTGTGCGCGCGGTGGGTGAACTGGTCGAGAACCAGTTCCGCATCGGGCTGGTGCGGATGGAGCGCGCCATCAAAGAACGCATGAGCCTGCAGGATATCGAGACGCTGATGCCGCAGGAGTTGGTCAACTACAAGCCGGCTTCGGCGGTTATCAAGGAGTTTTTCGGTTCCTCGCAACTCTCGCAGTTCATGGATCAGACCAATCCGCTGTCCGAAATCGCGCACA
>JBOHWJ010000418.1:0-4204 GCA_050736495.1 Binataceae bacterium (SeqCode)
CTGAACACGAGTGGAGCCCCGAACCAGATCCAGAACTGAGCTGCGCGACTCACGCGGCGCGCCCTCGCCTCAGGTCATCAGCAAATGTTAAAGCGGGCGCAGCCGGCCCGGCTGCTAGCGGCTAATCAACCATCGACGGGGACCCGGCTGCTGATTCTTGGGCGGAGAGATGTGGTGGTCGGTAGCGGTAGTGCCAGCGCGCTGCAATTAGCAGATGCGAGCCTGGCATCCAGTCATGCGGTCATCAGCCGTCGGCGCGGACGCTACGTAATTTACGATTTTAAAACGGTCGGCGGCACGTTCGTGAACGACAAACGGGTTCGCCGGTGCCGAACTCTCAGGCATCGCGACTCGATTCGGTTCGGAACGCGGAATGTATATCGATTCCTAGACCCGGATGCCTCGATGCGGCGGCATCACCGCAGAAAGAGGATTGGGTTGCTGCTGTTGATGATCAGCGCCGCCGGGGGGACTGCTCATTTAATGAAGTGGGATAACGACCTGCCTTCAGCGGCGGCGGTGGCGGACTTCATCGCCGGAGAGCCAGCGGGCCCAACCCCCCGTTACACGGTGGAAGTACAGCACGTAAGAAACGCGGGCCTGCCGATACGCGGGGTGGCGGTGGCGAAAGCGCCCGTGACCATTGACATGAGGGCACCGGCGCCGAGTGCGACTACCGCCACCGTCACGAGCATAACTAATCCCTCGGCTTCGCCGCCGCCAGGCACATCTGTCGCCGCAGCTTCGTTGTGGCTCGACCGGCTCAATTATTATCGCACGATGGCGGGGCTCGCTACGCTGCGCGATGATCGTCAGTTGAGCGCGAGCCTACTGGCGCATGCGCACTATGTACTGGTCAATTTTAGTGCCTCCATTCGCGATGGAGAGCCTCTGGGCGTTGCCATATATGGTGAAGACCCGGCCAAAAGCGGTTACACCCGCAACAGCTCGTCCGCGGCCGAGAATAGCCAGTTTGCGTGGGGCTGCGGCTTGTTGGATGTGCGGGCGCAAATTGATCAGTGGATCGCCGGCCCCTTTCATCGGCTCGAGATGCTCAATCCACTTATGACACGAGCGGGTTTCGGCGAGGCTAGTGCAAACGGTTGCTGGGTGGCGGCCTTACGCTTGCCGCCACCGCCCGAGGAAGCAAAACCGTATCCACATGCGATAGAATTTCCGCCCGACGGAACTACTGTAGCGCTCGACTGGCACGGGCTCGAGACGCCTGACCCGCTCACTAGTTGCGATGATTACAAATTCCCCGCCGGGTTACCAATCACTTTGCAACTCGGTTGGCTGCAAAGCACCCAACTGTCAGCGAGTTCGCTGACCGAAAACGGCCGACCGATCGAGCACTGCGCGTTCGATTCGCATAGCTATCGCAACCCGAACGGAGTTACGCAGGAATATGGCCGCTGGGCGCTGCATAGCTCCGGAGCGGTGGTTCTTATACCGCGCGAGCCACTGAATCGTGGCGCGCAGTACTCTGTTTCGATTACCGCGCACGGACATACCTATACCTGGACCTTCAAAATCGCCGACTGATCCGAGCGGAATCCGGCGAGTCACTTAGAAACACGGAGGGGCGGTGATCTGCCGACATGGCGAAGCACATGTTTGTTGAAGGCGCGCGCTCTCACGCTGGCCCAAATGCGACGACCTGGTTGTGAAGTGTAGCGTCGCTGCCGCCGGTTCGTTGCTCGGTGATACCCGCTGTGTTGTGAAATTGGGTAGCGGCAACATAGTCAGTTAAGCGGCTTTCTCGGTTGCGCCAACACCGGGTCGGGTACGAGTGTCATGGGTGCGAAGCGCGGCGACCAGGGTCGGCAACCCGCGATAACCGGCGAGCTTGCGGAAACCGCGCTCGGCTTCGAGCACGCCCGCCGCAGTCCAACGCAGAACCATCGTGCCATTCTGCCAGCGTCTGACACGGCGTCCGATCTCGCGCACCCGGCTGAACAGATTTCCGATCGAGTTGGTGGACGACAGCACCCGTTCGAGGTGCTCCGGCAAGCCCAATCGCGTCACAGTCGGGGTTTCTTCCAGTCCCTCGCGCAACGAGGCCGCGGCGCCGGGATGCTGATGCTCGAGCAGCAGTCGCGCGCGGGCGGCGTCGCGCATAGCGTAAGCCTGATGCATCGCGCCGCGGACCGAGGCCCGCAGCCGCTCCGGCAGGGCATCAGTGACGTTGCGCTTCTTGTGCTCGCGACAGTGCTGAATCAGCCCGTGCGCGCCGAACACCTCGACCACCGCCTTATGCAGCGCCTTGGCACCGTCGATCACAACTAACAACCAATGTTCGAGATCCAGTCCGCGCTCGACCAGATCGGCGAGTAAGGCCCGCACCGCCGCCGCATTCTCGGTCGCGCCCTCGCGCAGCCTGGTTCCGACCCGCGCATTGGCGGTGTCGCGATCAACCTTGAGTCCCTCGGGACTGGGCTGGCTCGCCAGCGGTACGTAAAAGCTCGCGCGTAGTTAGCGGATAAAGCGCCCGACCTTGCCCTTGGTCCTGGGTCGATACGGTTTGCACAGCCGCGGTACGAAGCCGTGGTGGCGTGCAAGGTTGAGGAAGGCGCGGTTGTAGCGATGCCGGTCCGGCCCATAGCGGTCCCAATCGGTTACCACCGTCCGCATGTTGTCGTAGAGCACCTCGCGTGGCGCTCCGCCGTGCTCGACGCGAAGATCGTCGTTGGGTGAGAAAGCGCCGTAATTTTTCACGAGCGGCAATCCAATAGACAGGAACTCGATTGGCTTGAGGCCGAGCAGGAGCTGAGCGGATCCACCTCGCATCTGATTTCCACCAGTGGTAAATCTTCATCGAGTTAATCGGGATGAACCTGAGGAGGCGTGTGATGGCAGGATCAAGCGCGATCTCAGTTTATCGTCGCTTGACAATGGCATGAGGCCGGGCGCCAAGGATTTTGCCGGCGGCACACTCGTCTGCAAATGCGCGCATAATCCGGTCAAGTCACCGTCAATTCGCGATCCGCCTACACTCATGCCCGTGACTGCACGAAGTGTTGAAAGCCGGCAGGTGCGCTGTTCGCCATCGTGGTGGTGGTGTCTCGCGACAACTTGGCGTGACGGAAACGCGGGCAAGCTCGCGATCGTGGATCCTAACGTCGCCATTCAGCCGCACGTCCGCATGGGCTGCGGCGGACATATGTACTGCCGGATCGAGGAACACCAAACATCCGTTCTACGGCTTCGATTTCATTCACACTGAACCGTCGCCGGAAAGCGGGCTGGAGCTATTAGGAGCACGCCAATGGACAGGGCTGCACAACTCGAGATGTTGCGTGAGGCGGTCGAAATCGCCGGCCTCGACGCTCGCGCGATCGATCTTCCGCGGGACCATCAACTGATCATCGGTGCGATGCGCTTTCACTACCTTGACTGGGGCGGCAACGGTCACCCGATTGTCTTCCTGCACGGAGGCGGCCTGAACGCCCATACCTGGGACGTTGTCGCGCTGATGCTGCGCGAGCGCTACCACTGTATCGCTCTCGACCAGCGTGGTCATGGTGATAGCGAATGGTCGCCAGCGATCGATTACAGCGTTGACACGCAGGTACGCGATGTCGAGGGATTCGTGGATTCGCTCCAGCTCGAAAATCCGGTCCTGGTCGGCCAATCGATGGGCGGACTCAACTCGATGGCCTACGCGGTGCGGCATAGCGAGCGCCTGAAGGGCCTGGTGGTAGTTGATGTAGGCCCGGAGATCGATGCCGCCGGCGCTCAACGGATTCGCGAATTCGCCAACACGCCGGAACTAGCGTCGCCCGAGGAGTTCCTCGAACGCGCGATCAAGTTCAATCCTCTGCGCAATCCCGTGGTGCTGCGTCGCAGCCTGTTCTACAACCTGCGCCAGTTGCCGAGTGGAAAATTTGCGCTCAAGCACGATCAACGGCGTGCTTCCGAAGAGGCTTGGCGCATCAGCACGGCGCAGCGGGAGCGGCTGAGCCGCGACGTGACCAGGATAAGCTGTCCGACCCTGATCGTGCGAGGCGTGCTTAGCGATGTAGTGACTGAGCCGGCCACCGAAAAGTTTGCAAGGTCGTTGCCGCGCGCGCGATGGACGCAGGTCGAAAAGGCCGGCCACAATGTTCAGGGCGATAATCCGCGTGGGCTGCTCGACGCGATGTTTCCGTTTTTGAATGAAATAGGCCTCGCCGATGGTGCGCCTCGAGCATGAGTGTAATCC
>JBOHWJ010000419.1:0-10784 GCA_050736495.1 Binataceae bacterium (SeqCode)
CGTGCGCGATGATATTGCGTGCGGCGGTCGATCATCGTGGCCAGCACCGCGTATGCGACATTTCCGGCGACGCGGCGCGAGAGCGTGTAGAGGCTGGAGGCGCTGGTCATGTTCGCGCGCTGCATCGAGCTCAGCGACACGGTGCTCAGCGTTACCATCGGGGCGGAAAGTCCCGCGCCAAGCAAGACCAGCGGCAGGGTAAAGCTCCAGAGTGAGACATACAGCGTGAAATGGCCAAGCATCCATTGCGCCATCGCCGTCACGATGATGCCGGCGGCCACCGTGATACGCGGACTGACGAAATTATAGAGCCGGCCAATGACCGGCATCATCACGAGCATCGCTATCGCGCGCGGCATCAACACCATCCCGGCTTTGTAGGCTGGATAGTTGAGCAGATCCTGCGTCAACTGCGGCAACACGAAAGCCGAGCCGAACAGCACGAAACTCATGAGCGCGCCGAGGATCGAGCCGCCGCTCAATTGCAAGTTGCGGAACAAGCGAAAGTTGATGACCGGATCCTTCGACCGCAATTCCCACGCGATCAGCATGACGAAGGCGAGCACGGCCGCGATCGTTCCAATCACGATCCAATGGTTGGAGAACCAATCAACCTCTTCGCCGCGTTCCAGCACCACCTGCATCGCCACGATCCAAACCGTGAGCAGGGTGATTCCCGTCCAGTCGACGCGCTCGAGGCTGCGCTTCAAGTAGGGCGGGTCGTGCACGAACGCGCTAACCATGAGGATGCCGGCTATCGCGAAAGGGATGTTGATATAGAACACCCACGGCCATCCGTAGTTGTCGACCAGCCATCCGCCGAGCACCGGTCCAAGCGTGGGGGCCAGCGTCACGCCCATCGCGAAAAACGCCATCGCCATGCCCTGCTCGGCGGGCGGAAAGGTCTCGCGCGCGATCGCCTGTGAGCATGGAATCAGGCTGCCGCCGCCGATTCCCTGGATGACGCGGTACACCACCATCTGGGTGAAGGTGTGCGACGTACCCGCCAGCATCGAGCCGCCGGTGAAGACCGCCATCGAGATCAGAAAGAGCCGCTTGCGCCCAAGCAGCGTGGTCCACCACGCCGACATCGTGATCATGATGATCTCGGCAATGCTGTAAGCGGTCGAAACCCACGTGATGGTGAGCAGGTCCTCGCCGAAGGTTCCCATCATGTGCGGCATTGCGACATTGACCACGCTCACATCCATCACGGACAGGAACGTGCCCAGCATCACCGAGCTCGCCACCAGCCATTTGCTAACGACACGGCCCTCGCTGACGAGGCTGGTGCCGGTCGTGCTGCTGAGCCCTGCGGCCATGGTCTTAAGCGGTCGGGAAGCAGGCGGCGCGCCCGGCGCTCACGCAGTCATGCCTGCGTCGACGCGGGGGCGCTACAGCGGGAGACGCGGATTCGGATAAGAGCGGGCGGCTGCATGGCGCCCGCGATCGCGTGTGAGACTTCCGCACGATCACCAAGGTGATCAGAGCCATTAGCCGATAAATGACGTGGGGGGAAGCGATGCGCGAGGGTTTCGCAGGTCTCTGCAATCATGCTCCGCCGCGCCGATAGGCTCGGCCTCGCCGCGGAGTGCCGTTGCCATCCTGCGTGCGCTTGAGGGAAAGCGCCGAGAGCGTGAGGTCATGGCCACGCTACCGTCCGCGGCGCTTTCGATTCCGCGCTACAGCCTTACGTCAGGTTATAAAACCTGATGGCGTTCTCGGTCAGAATGCTGTGGCGCGCGCTGGCTGGCAGCGTGCTGCACGCCTTTTCGATTTCGGCAACTATCCCGGGGTAGGTGCAATCGAAGTGTGGATAGTCGGAACCCCACAGGATGTTCTTGTCGAAACCCAATTCCACCATCGCGCCGAGTGTGCGTTCATCGGGATCGAACGATAGGTAGCAACGCTCCATGAAATATTCGGTCGGGCGCTTTTTCAGCCACGGCACCATCGTGCCCATCTTTTCGTAATGGCCGTCCATGCGGTCGAGCCAGTAGCCGACCCAGCCGACGCCCGATTCGAGGAAACCCAGCTTGAGCCTGGGATAGCGGGCGAGCACGCCGCCACAAATAATGTCCATGCAAGCGGCCTGCTGTTCGAACGGATGGCACACCATGTGGAAGAAGAACGGGTCGCGGTAACGGTCGCCGCCAAGGGTTGGCATGCGCGTGCCGAAGCTCGAATGAATCGCGACCGGTATGTCGAGTTCCTGCGCCTCACGCCAGAACGGTTCGTAGGCGGGATCGTTCAGGCGGCGTCCGTTGAACGGATTGGGGCGGACGAACACGGCCTTGAAGTTGAGCTCTTTGACCACCCGGCGCATCTCTTTGACGGCCTCGTCGACGTCCTGGAGCGGCATCGGGGCAACGCCGTAAAGCCGCTTCGGATAGGGTTTGCAGAAGTCCGCCATCCAGTTGTTGTAGGCGCGGCACGCCGCCACCGCGACCTTGGGATCATCGAAGTCGCCATAGACCAGCCACAATGACGGGTACAGCACCGCGACGTCGATGCGCTCCGCGTCCATCACCTTGATGCGCTCGTGCGGATCGTAGCTGCCCGGCAGGACATCGTCCCAGGTAGCGTTGCGGGCGCGCTCGGTGTCGAGGAATCCGCCCGGAATGACCGAAGTCGCGACCGAGCGGCCAACCGATCGCTGTGGCTTGCCGTTGATCCAGAATTCGTCCACGCCCTGGCTGTTGCGGCGGATCTGAATAATGCGATCGCGATAGGCGGGTTCGGTGTATTCCTCCCACAGCGCGCGCGGTTCAACTATATGTCCGTCGGCGTCGATTATCCTGGCCATCCGCGGTGATCCTCCCGGCTTTCTGGAGCAACATTTGATTCGAGTGAACGTCCGGCCATATCAGGTTGTCAAGCGCAAACACGAGCATCGGGTCTGAAAATGTGACATCCGTGCGAGGACGAATCAGAGCAGGCGCTCGACGATATTGAGTGCAAGTGGCTCTTTGAAGCGGATCGCGCCAAGGCACGGTACGCCCGTGGTCCGGCTTAGAAATTCGGCGTTGCGGCCAGCGCTGTCGGCGGCGTCGCGTTCACGGCTGTTGAGGATACATCCGCGCACTGGAATGCCGCGGCGGGCGGCGTAATCGATCGTGATCGCGGCCGCGCCGATGAAGCCGGGACGATCGGCGACGACCAGGACCAACTCAAGTCCGAGGTCACAGGCCAGATCGGCGTAATTCCAGCCCCAATTGATCTGCGCGCCGAGGCCGCCGGCCTCCTCGACGATAACGACATCGCTATGCGCGGCGATCTGATGATAGGCGCCCACGATGTGCGCGCGTTCAGGCGCGGCGGCACCGTCGATCGCGGCGGCGGCCGCGGGCGCCAGCGCCGAGCGGTAACGATATAGCGTGATCAATTCCAACGGATCATCCGAGGAGGCCGCCGCACGCAACGACGCCCCGTCCTCGGCTATCAGCTCCCCGCCACGCTCGGCGCATCCGGTCTCGACCGGCTTCATCACGCCCACGCGCATCGCGCGGACTTTGAAGGCGAATGCGAGCGCGCATCCGACCATCGTTTTGCCCGCGCCTGGATTGGTCGCGCTGATGAGAAACTTGAGCGGCATACTGTTGCGCCTATCCCGTGTACGAGATGCGTGCGACCTCCGTTTATGAGCTAGCGCGAGCGCGCCGCGCTGTACAGCCGCTATCGACGCTTTGCGAAGCTTTTAGCTGGGTCGCGCAAGCTTGGTTGCGGGTGGCGGCTATGGTTAGATCGCGTCAGCTATTTTTTTCCGTGAGAGGGAAGTCTTGGGCCGCATTTATCATGTGATCGACGCCGACGGCCACGTGCTCGAACCCGCTGATATGTGGGTGAATTACATCGAGCCGAAGTTTCGCGAGCGCGCGCCGCGCGTGGTGGCGATGCCCGAAGGCTACGAAGTCATCGAGATCGATGGCCACGAGATGACCGACAACGGTCCCGGCCGCAAACGCGTCAAGGTCGGTGCGACCGGCGCGATTGGCGCGCGCGAGGGCAAGGTCTCCGTCTATATTCGCTACTCCGAGGGTCGCGCGGGCGGATTCGACCCGCACGCGCGTATTCCCGACATGGATGCGGAGGGGATCGATGCGGCGTTTCTGTATCCGAGCCTCGGGCTTTTCCTCGGCGCTATCAGCGAGCCGGAATTCGCCGCCGCAGTGTGCCGCGCCTACAATCGCTGGCTCGCCGACTATTGCAAGCCCTATCCCGAGCGGCTCTTCGGCGTCGCGATGCTGCCGATGCAATCGATCGAGCTCGCCGTTCGGGAGATGCGCTTTGCCGCCGGGCAACTCGGCTTCCGCGCCGGCTTCGTTCGTCCCAATCCATACAACGGACGCGTCCTGCACAGCGCCGAATATGATCCGCTGTGGCGCGATGCGCAGGAGATGGGCTTTGCGATCGGGGTTCACAGCGGCGCCGAGAGCGGCCAGCCGACGCTCGCGATGGATCGCTTCGAGACCAGCCGCGCCGTGCGCCATTGTGTCGCGCATACGTTCGAGATGATGGCGGCGGCGACCAGCATGATCATGTGCGGCGTGTGCGATCGGTTCCCGCGCCTCAGAGTCGCGTTTCTCGAAGCGGGCGGCGGTTGGATTGCCGGGTTGCTCGACCGCATGGACCGCCACTTTGACGATATCGGCATGAACGACACCGGCCTCCAGACGCGGCCGAGCGAGATTTTTCGCCGCCAGTGTTTCATTTCGTTCGAGCCGGTTGAGAAATCGCTCACGGTGCTGGCCGACTACATCGGTTCATCGAATATTCTGTGGGCGACCGACTATCCGCATTTCGATGGCTTTTGGGGAGCGCCGGGGATGATCAAGCAGTTGGGGCTGGCGCCAGCGACGCTTGCGAACGTTCTCGGCGCGGGCGCGATGCGCTACTACGGACTCGAATAGCGAAGCTTGCGCGACCTTGTTGCGGGAGCGCCGTCGTGGTTAGATCACCATAGACGCTACTCCTCAGGAGGGTGGACTATGGATCGCGAATACAACATCATCGACTCCGACGGGCACATTCTCGAACCGCCGGATCTGTGGGAAAAGTACATCGACCCGAAATTCCGCGAGGGATGCCCCAAGCTGGTCACGTTCTCCGACGGCGCTGAAATTTTCCGTATCGAGGGCGACACTGCGATTGACCTCGGCCGCGGCAAGAAGCGCGTAAGCTTCGGCGGGGTCGGGGCAATTGGAGCGCGCGAGGGCAAGGTCTCACCGCGTATCCCCTACATAGAGGGGCGCAAGGGCGGATTCGATCCGCATGCGCGTATCCCCGACATGGACGCGGAGAGAATCGACGCCGCGTTTCTATATCCAAGCCTCGGACTGTTCCTCGGTGGAGTGAATGACCCCGACTTCGCGACCGCCGCATGCCGCGCCTACAACCGCTGGCTCGCGGACTATTGCAACGCGTATCCGGAGCGGCTGTTTGGCGCCGCGATGCTGCCGATGCAATCGGTCGAGGGCGCGGTGCAGGAGATGCGTTTTGCGGCGAAGGAATTGGGCTTCCGCGCTGGCTTTATCCGGCCCAACCCGTACAACGGGCGCGTGCTGCACAGTCCCGACTATAATCCGCTGTGGACGGAGGCGCAGGAGTTGGGCTTTTCGATGGGAATCCACGGCGGATCCGAGAGCGGGCAACCGACGCTGGCGATGGACCGCTTCACACGTGGCGGCGCCGTGCGCCATTGCGTCGCTCATACGTTCGAAATGATGGCGGCGGCGACCAGCCTCATCATGTGCGGCGTCTGCGATCGCTACCCCAAGCTGAAGTTCGCATTCCTGGAATCGGGCGGCGGCTGGATGGCGGGATGGCTCGACCGCATGGATCGCCATTTCGACGACATCGGCATGAATGACACGGGGCTGACGACGCGGCCGAGCGAGATCTTCCATCGGCAGTGCTTCATCTCGTTTGAGCCGGTTGAAGGGTCGCTCAAGCTGCTTGCCGACTATCTCGGCGCGGACAATATTCTGTGGGCGACCGATTACCCGCATCTCGACGGTTTCACCAATGCGCCACAGATGATCGAGGCGATGGGGATGCCGCCGAAGACGTTGGCGGGAGTGTTGTCCGGCGGCGCCAAGCGTTACTACAATCTGGCCTGAACAATCACCTGAACACGGAAGCGCGGCCGATACGATCTTCGACCGCGCTTCAACTTTTGCTTTAGATTCTGACTTTGGCTTGGAGGCGGTGCCGCAGTTGCTACTTGGCGGCCTGCGGCTGCGCTGTCTGGGCGAATTGGCGCGGGCGGGTGCCGATAATGCCCGCCTGTTCGAGTTCCTGCAACTCGATCTCGCTCATCCCGAGAATCTGAACCATCACTTGAGTGTTATGCTGGCCCAGGAGCGGCGCCGGCCGCGACGGATCGAGCGGGGTCGACGGCAGGTGTGCGACTGAGCCGGGGTAGAGATGAGTGCCGACCACTGCGCGCTCGACCGGCACGAAGAATGCCCGCGCGGCAATCTGGCGGTCAGCCAATACTTGCGGCGGCGAATTTACGGTACCGGCCATGACGCCGGCCGCGACCAATCGCTCCATTGTCTCCTCGGCCGAGCAATCCTTAAGTGCCGCATTAAGTTCGGCGTCGAGCGCGTCGTGATTGGCCTTGCGCGCTGCCGCATCCTGAAAACGGGGGTCGGCGGCGAAGCGCGCGAGACCAAGCGCGTTCACCAGTTTTTGCCACTGTTCTTCGGTCGCGACCGCGAGCGCGATCCAGTTGTCCTCGCCCGCGCATCGGTAAATACCATGCGGCGCATGTCGCGGATGACGATTGCCGTGGCGGCGCGGAAGTTCATCGGTTAGTTGAAATTCTATCAGTTGCGCGCCGAGAAACGGAATCACATCCTCGACCTGCGCGATCTCGATTCGTTGTCCGCGCCCGGTACGCTCGCGTTCCCACAGTGCGGTCATCACAGCGAAGGTGCCGTTGAGGCCGGTCACCGGGTCGCCGAGCGCATTCTCGAGCATGTAGGGTCTATCGCTGTCATGGTACGCGCACAGCCCGGTGACACCCGCCATCGCTTCCATCGTCATGCCGTAGCCGCGCGCGTTCGCCTCGGGTCCGTCGGAGCCGAACGCCGGCATCGAGAGCATGATTATGCGCCGGTTGAGGGCGGCGACGACGGGCCATCCCAGCCCTAGGCGTTCGATTACGCCGGGGGCGAAGTTCTCGACCATAAGGTCGCTGACTTTCACCAATCGCTTTAGGATTTCGACACCGCGAGGATTGCCCAGGTCAAGGGTCACGCCGAGCTTGCCGCGATTGGCGGTGTTGAAGGTGGGGGCGCGCTCGATCGGTTGCAACTCTGGCGGCCCCATCGAGAGCGAGCCGCGCCACCAATCGAAATTCCTGGTGTCTTCGACCTTGATGACCTCGACGCCGGGCATCTCGCCGAGCATCTGCGTGACCAGTGGTCCCGCCCATCCCATTGAGATGTCCAGTGCGCGAATTTTCATGCCCGCCTCCGCGTGCTTCTAGATTATTCCGTCGGCTCGGAGTTGCGCGAGTTTGCCGTCGTCGGTTTTGAGCCGTTTGCCGAACACTTCGCCATTGTGCTCGCCCAGGCCTGGCGCCGGCCGCGTCGGTCCGGGGCTGTGCGACGAGAGTTTCAGCGGGTTACCGGGAATCCGAATTTTTCCGAGCGCCGGGTCGTCGATGGTCTCAAAGTAGCGACGTGCCTTGAGCTGCTCCCATTCGAGCACCTGCGCGACGGTCGGAATCGGGCATATGGGGATGCCGCGTTTCTGACCTTCGCGATAGAGATAGGCGGCGTCATGCGCGGCGAAGAAACGCTCGCATAGTTCGAGCAATTCATCGTTGCTGCGCATCCGTGCGATCCCGCTGTTGAAGCGCGGGTCACGCGCCAGTCCGGCGCATCCCATGAACTCGAACAGCGCGTCGAACTGCCGGTCGCTGACGCAATGAAGCCCGGCATAGCCGTCACGGCACTTGAGCGTCGCGATCATGAAGGGGCCCTTGGCGTACTGGCGTCCCTGCCGCGTGCGCAGGGTGCCGGTGTACTGGAAAGTTACGGGGTCGTAGATCGTGGTCGCGACGACCGCTTCCAGCAACGAGATATCGACGTGCTGGCCGCGGCCGCTGGTCGCACGCGCGAACAGCGCCTGCATCGCGCCGATCGCACCATAGAGTCCGCCGATATACTGGCCGAACGAGCCCGCCGGTGTGATCGGCTCCCGGTCCGGCTCGCCCACGGGGTAGGTCCATCCGCCGCGCGCGAACATGACGAGGTCGTTCAGCGGCGAATCGCGGTCGGGTCCGTCCTGTCCGAAGTTCGAGATCGAAACCGTCACGAGCCGCGGAAATTTCTCAAGTAGTTCTTCAGGATCGAGTCCGAGCCGGGCGAGCGTGCCGGGTGCGAAGTTCTCGAACAGCAAATCGGCTTCGGGCAAAAGGCCGAGCAGCAATTCGCGTCCGCGCCGGTGTTTAAGATTGAGTGTGATGCCGAGCTTGTTGGTATTGAGGAAGGCGAACAGCGGGCCGCGGTCGGCGGCGGCGCCGCGCGCGCCGGCTTGGCGCGCACCCTCGCCCCATGGCGGCTCGACCTTGATAACCTCCGCGCCCATGTCGGCAAATAACTTGGCCGCATAAGGGCCGGCGATGTAATGGGTCAAGTCCAGAACGCGAATATCGCGAAGTGCGCTGTAACGCATAAGCCGATTACCCGAGTCGTTCGCATTCGACCGCAGCGCGCGCTCGGCTGTCAAGTTGCGCCACCAGAATGGTTTCAGGCGACGGCCGCCGCCGCGCGCCGCGCTTGACAGCAGTGGGCGCAAACGCGGATGAACATGCTCATACGAGGAGGACGATTACGATGGAATTCGCGATCGCATATCCAGCGCGGCCGGATGCGTGGAAAGACCTCGTCATCGCCGAAGACCACGGCTTCACGCAGGCCTGGTTTTACGACTCGCAGATGATCTACAGCGACGTTTACGTGTGCATGGCGCTGGCCGCCGAGCATACCAAGCGGATGAAACTGGGGACCGGCGTGGCGATACCGTCGAATCGAATTGAACCGGTCACGGCGCATTCGATTGCGACCGTCAATCTGCTCGCGCCGGGCCGCACGATCCTGGGTATCGGCAGTGGATTTACCGGGCGCAACACGATGGGACTGCCGCCGCTTCCGGTCGAGCGTTTGCGCGAATACATCACGATGGTCCGCAAGCTGCTGCGCGGCGAGGAGGTGCTTTACCGCGAGGGCAAGCGCGAGCGCTGGATTCGCTTCCTGCATCAGGAGCGCGGCTACATCAACCTCAGGGATCCGATTCCAATTCATATCGCCGCCGACGGTCCCAAAGTGCTCGAGCTGGTCGGCGAAATTGGTGACGGCTGGATAACCGTGCTGGCGGAGCCCGAGCGCTTCCGCGAGAAGCTCGCATCCGTCAAACAGGGCGCCGCGCGCGCGGGCCGCGACGCCGAAGGCATGCCGAACGCGATGCTCACCAGCGCATGCCTGCTGCGACCAGGCGAGACTGCGACCTCGCCGCGCGTGATCGATCGGGTGGGGCCGTTCGCGATCGTTTTCCAGCATGCGTTGTGGGAGCGCTCGGCGATAACCACTCATCTCGGGGGTCCGATGGCTGCGCTATGGGAGCGTTATCGCGACGAGTACATTGCGCAGATGAAAACTCCCGCCGATCGTCGCTACCTCGAAGTCCACGAAGGCCACCTCGTCTATCTCAAGCCCGGCGAGGAACGCTACCTCGATGACTGGTCGATCCGCACCCTTACCCTCACTGGCCGCGGTGACGAGATAATCGCGCGGCTCAAGGCACTTGAGGCGGCGGGACTCAAGCAGATAGCCATCCAGGTGGTCAATAACGGACGCGAGATGATCGAGGATTTCAGCCGCGAAGTGATCGCGAAGTATTGATTGGTGGAGTAGCCGCATGAGTTTGCCGCTTGAGGGTGTGCGCGTGATCGAACTGGCGCAGATAATCGCGGGACCATACTGCGCATTGCAGCTTGCCCATTTCGGCGCCGAAGTAATCAAGGTCGAGGCGCCCGGCACCGGAGAATTCCTGCGCCAGCGTCCGCCCGCTCCGGGTAATGTGAACTCGGGCTTCCTGATGTTCAACGCGGGCAAAAAGTCGGTCACGCTCAATCTCAAGGATGCGCGCGGCCGCGACCTTCTGATGCGTCTGCTGGAGGACGCCGACGTGATGGTCGAGAATTACGCGCCGGGCGCGCTCGAGCGGCTGGGATTCGGCTATGAGCAACTGGCGCGGCGCTTTCCGCGACTGATCTACGCCTCGTGCAAAGGCTACGGCAGCGACAGCCGCTGGGCGCAACTGGGCGCGATGGATTTTACCGTGCAGGCGGCCTCGGGCATCGTCAGCATGACCGGTTATGCCGACCGCCCGGGCGTACGCGCGACGGCGGCGCTGATCGATACCAGCACGGGAATGCATCTGGCGGCGGGCGTGATGGCGTCGCTCATCGAACGTGGCCGCAGCGGGCGTGGGCGCAAGGTCGAGGTCGCGATGCTCGACATCACGGTGCCGGCGGTGAGCGGCTCGATCGCGGCCTCGCGCGAGGGCCGCCCCGCACTCAAACGCATCGCCAACCGCCATCCGAGCGCATGTCCGTGCAACACTTACCGGACCGTTGACGGCGAAATTTTGATCTATTGCCTGACCGAAGATCACTGGCGCATGTTCGCGCACGTTATCGGGCGCGACGATCTGATCGATGATCCGCGCTTCCGCGACCATCTGAGTCGCTACCAGATTATCGACGAGGT
>JBOHWJ010000420.1:0-3894 GCA_050736495.1 Binataceae bacterium (SeqCode)
GAGCAGCATTACCTCGACCATGCTCCAGGTCTGAGCGTGGCGATTGTGACGCAGCAGGAACGCAACCCATCGCCGCGGATTTGCTCTGCGCGCTTCCAGCACGATGGCGAGCATGAAGGTGATTTGAATCGCGGGCGCGAGCACCGCGGTAAACAGCACCAGCCCCGACACCGAGAGCATCCCCTGGTCCCACAACTGCACGACGCCGCCCATCACCGTGGTCGCGGTCGCACGCCCGACCACGCGGATGCCTAACATCGGGACCAGGTTCGCCACGACAAAGAGAATCGCGGCGGCCATCGTCAGCGCCAAAGTGCGGTTGAGCGAATCCTCGCGCGGCCGCCGCAACTCCTCGTCGCAGCGCGGGCATCGCGCCGAGATTCCCGGCGACACCTCGGGCAGGCGCTGCAGGAGGTCGCAATGGGGACAGCTCACAAGCGAGGAATCGGCAATAGGATGGTTTTGCATCGCTACACCGTTGCTAAAGCGCAAAGTTCGGAAACAGCAGCGTCAATCCAAACCTGATCGTGTACATCGGGGTGATGCCGGTATATTGCCGATACGCCATCCACTCACCGGATACCCAGGTGTCGAGGTCCGGTCCCGGAAACTTCCATACCCTGCCGATGCCGAAGCTGACCGGAATGGTCGTCGAAGTGTGATGCCTCCAGTTGACAGTCCACGTGGAATCCGCCGATTTGACATAAAAGCCGTGTCCCAGTGTGTAGGAAATCAGCGGCTGGAATTGCATTTGGTTCCGTGGGCTCGCGGACCGCTTAGTGTACGCGAACGAAATCGGGTTCTGAAACAGAAATCCGATCATCAAATGCGGAATTCCCACGTACTTGGCGGCCGCCGCCGGTCCGACCTGCCACGCATGACTGCCGCCGTCAGAATCCCTCCCGGTCGGAAATACAAACGTCGGGCCGACGCCCCACCCGAATTCAGTCGCCTTCGGATCGGGCCAACGTGAAGCGAACAAATCAAACAATTCCATATCGCCGAATTCAGTAATGGTCGAGCTGCTTCGCGAAGTGGCGAGCGTCGCTATCTTGAATGTCGGCCGGATAAGTTGCTCCATCGGCAGAAAGGAAAACGCCCGTATCGGAATCACCGGGCGCAGTTGGATTGTATTTGTCTGCGCTGATGTCTGAAAATTATGCGGCGTGTACAAGTCCTGAATCTTGAACTGAGTGAGGATCGCCGTAGGGTCGTTCACCTCGTGCGCCAGGCGATCCTCTTCGGTCTCGCCGCCGGCTGGGCTTGGGGCCGCGGACTGGCCCCGAGCGCAGTTAGCCAAAAGGTGGACAAAAATGACGGCGCCCAATGCCGTACAGAGCGCGTGGTGTCTAGTCACCGGGCAGATTGCCCTTGATGAGTTTCGGAATCACCGGAGTGATGGCTAATCTGAAGGTTCCACTTCTGACCGAAAATATCCAGATGGACAGGCATGTATTGACCTTGTACCTGAATCTTAATCGGAAGCAGGCCGATCTTGATCACCCTACTGACATTTACACCGAACGGAAAAGTCAGCTTGTCGCCATTGCTCGCGTACCAATTCACCACAAATTCGGGGACGTACCGATTCCCCATCCACTCCCCGGCAAGTACACGGAGAAGTATTGAAGGTTCAGTTGGCTGAAAGTCTGTGGACCCGCTCCTCCGACCGAAAACCACCGTTGCGCAAATACACTCGCCTTACGCCGTTTACCCCGTCAAAACGTCACCGTGCTGCCAACTCGCCGCGCCGACGCGAGGTCCTACGGCGTCTGGTCCTGGATCACCATGTTGATCCGCCGGTTTTTCGGTTCGGCCCTTCGGAGTTTGGTTCGAGGCAATCGGATGATATTCGCCGAATGCCACTACGGAGAGCTGATCCGGATCGATCCCTTCGCCCCTAAAGTAGCGAACCAGCGAAATGGCGCGCGGCGGAGAGTTCCCAGTTCGTCGGAAGGCGATTCGAGAGTGGCTGGAGAGTTGGGAGGATGTCCGGAAACCTGTCCAGCCATGATCCCGCGCTTCTAGGCTCCGATATTGAACCAACCGACATCGTCGCCGATTATCACAAGGATGTTTGGCTTATTTTCCGCCGCCAAGCCGAGCCGACCGCCGCTGAAATAATCATCAGGCCGGTGAGAATGGCGATTCCAACAACTCGGCGAATCGAATCTGACCTATCCATTATGGTTCCTCAGCTTGGCGGCGGTTTCTTTGTCACGGGTTGGAGGCCGCAGTGCCGGACTGCTGCACTCCGAGCGTTACCAGACGCTTGCCCAACCCGTCGGCCCAATAGTTCATTGCGTTGTTGGCATCACCCCACGTGAATACATCCACGTTCTTAAGCGATGCGCCGCCAACGCGCTTGTCAGCCCATGCCGCCAGCAACTCGCCGGACACCGAATCGTTTAGTTTTGCCTCGCCCTGCGCCGATCCGACGAAAGCGTAGGTGCCGGTCGCCGCCATCTTGATTATGCTCAACGCGCGTGCCTGCGGAACGACGAGAGAAACCGTGCGTAAAACAGGCACGGCGGACGAAGCGCCGGTGAACGCCGCGGAAAACTTCATGACGCCCGGCGCCGGCTGGTCAACGAGCGTGAAGTTTGTGCCCAGTTGCTTCTCGAGCACAGTGTAGAAGTAATTGCATAACGCCTGCTGATCGGCGGCCGATACTTTGGAATCGTCGCTGGCCCAGAACGTAACCGGAGCAATCATGATTTTGTTGTAACTACTCCAGTTCCCGCTGGGATTGATGTAGCGCAGCATGGCTTCCTGATCGGAGCCCTCCGCGGGTGGCTGCATCAGCGAGTAATCGGCGCCTAAAAAGCCCGAGCTCGGCGGAGGCGCCGGTTTTTCTCCATTTGCGCGCTGGATAATGTTCGGTTCCGGCGCCGTGGTCTGCGCGCATCCCGCCAGGAATAAACACGCCAGCATCGTCGTCGCCGCGCCGATCAGGAGTCTCAAATTTCCGTTAGTACGCATCTATGCTACCTCCGCACTGGTCTTCCATTGCTGATTTTCGATTCCGCTTCGAATCCCTATCCTCGCCGTTGCCCACGTCTCATTGCGCCCAATATCGGTCGTTCGATTACGGAAAAATAGGGCACTTTGGTGCCATGAGCCGGCCGATGGGCATGGCACCAAAGTGCCATGGTTTGAGGATTGGTCAGCGATAGATAGTGGTTGGGTAAGGTCAACCAGCGCTCGGTCTTTGCATACGGCACCATTCACGGGGCCCGCTTCAGGTGCAAAGGATTTTAATCCCGGTCGAGAGAACACTGATTTTCCAGGATGTTTTACATGAGTAATTTTAACCGTGCCGTAACGCTCCGTCGGGTTTTCTCAAAGGTCCGGGTTGACCCTCTCTGGGTGTTAAGGGCGACAGACTCGATGATGCACGGGATCGATCTGCCCAACCTCTTGTCAGAACCGCGCGATGACTCACGATCCATTGTGAACCTCTCGACTCCGGATGGTCAGGCGAAGGAGACGACCGAGCTGAACGTCGAATCTGTCGAGGTGGAAGTCGCCGATTTCGGCTCGCGATGCGGCAGGCATGAACGTCAAAGCAGTGACAGGTGCTCCGCTGAAATGAGACAATCGCAGTCCAAAAAGATCGGGTGAAGTTGTTGCTCAGCAGTCGCAAGACCACAGTTATCGTGCTGGACGACGACCGGTTCGTCTGTCGCGCACTAAAGACGCAGCTACAGATTTTGGGGTTTGGTGTTCTGGTTTTTCACAGCGCGGAGAGCCTGCTTTCCGGAAACCTTCCCGACGGCGAGGTGTGCCTGCTGGCGGATATCTACTTACCCGGAATGAACGGCAACGAACTCTGCCGACATCTCTACGCCGCGGGAGTGCATCTTCCAACCATTCTTATGAGCGGTCGGGAGG
>JBOHWJ010000421.1:0-2833 GCA_050736495.1 Binataceae bacterium (SeqCode)
GCACGGGGACGCCGCCCGCAGCGGCGGCGTCCCCGTGCCATGGCGACCCTTGCTGGCCACCTGCGGCGATGCCACCGCCAGTCCCGGCAACCGCCGTCACGACGCGGCGCACATGATGAAGCACGACGCACTCTCGCTCCCGTCAGCTCCGATGTTGACCCATTTCACCCGCGCGTCGGCCGACGGCGCCGCTGTCGATAATCTCACGACGATTCTGCGTGAAGGCGTGGTTCGCGGTGCGAAACGGATGGTGCGCGGTGGGCGCGCCGCCGTATGCATGTTCGACGCGGCCTTGACCGAACTCGGCGGCCTGCTCAAACGCGATAATCGCCGCCGCTACGAACCCTTCGGCATCGCACTGGACAAGCGCTATGCTTTTAAGGCGGGCGCGCGGCCGGTCATCTATATTCCGTGGCCAGAGGCCGAGCAGATGCTCGACGCCGAGGAGCTATGGCGGGTCGTACCGATCGACTTTGATCGCACGCCGCCGATTGATTGGACCTTCGAACGCGAATGGCGCCACTTGGGCGATTTGACATTTCCGGCACGCCGGTCTGTAGCATTGGTCGAAACCTGGCGCGACGCCGACGAGATATACGATCGTTTCGATGGCAGCCCGCCGTGCCTGGGGGTTCTCCCTTTAAACGACCTTTTCGGCCGGGCTTGATGATGTTTTCGAACCCGTCAGGCCGCGCCGCTTTGGCGGTGGTAAGCGGGCTTGCGCTTGCGCTCGCCTTTCCCAAGTTCGATCTCAATCTGCTGGCATGGGTGGCGTTTGTTCCGCTGCTGTACGCCATCGAGGAACAGCCGTTCAAGCACGTCTTCGCCTATGCCTGGCTGCAAGGGTTTGCATGCTTCGTCGCGTCGCTCTATTGGATTGCCCTTACGCTGCACAATTTTACCCATCTGGACTTGACGCTGGCGGTGCTGCCGATGCTGCTGCTGGCGGGCGTCGTGGCGCTCTTTACCGCAGTCGCCATCTGGGCGGCGGTGTTCACTTCGCGCCGCCTGCGCGTGCCGATCTTCGTCACCATGCCCATCGCGTGGGCGGCGGTGGAATGGGTACGCACCTATTTTCCCATAGGTTTCCCCTGGAACCTGCTCGGCTACACGGCCTACCGCAATCTTGACCTGATTCAGTTCGCCGAGTTTACCGGTGTCTATGGCGTCTCCGCGCTGATCATTTTCTTCAACGCCGTCGTTTATGTCGTCCTCTTCACGCGGCATTCGCGCCGCGCGCAGACCTGGAGCCTGGGAGTACTGACCGCCCTGATGGCTGCGGCGATAATCTTCGGCGACGTCCGCATGAACCAACTTGAGAAGGCGCCGGCCAAGGGCACGCTCAAGATCGCGATGATCCAAGGCGACATCCCACAATCGATTAAGTGGAACCCACAGTTCCTGACGACCAGCTTTAATGTCTATCTTGATCAAAGTCACAGGGCGGCGCGGCTCGGTGCCGATCTTATCGTGTGGCCCGAGGCGGCCGCCGCTTTTTTCTTCCAGCCCACCAACGATTACCCCGTTCAATTCATCGGTGACGCGGCCTATCGCGCACGCTTGTTGGCGCTTGCCAGGAATACCGGCGAGCCGATTCTATTCGGTGCGCCCGCACTCGGCGTTGAAGATGGCCGGCCCGGTTTCTACAACCGCGCCTACCTGGTCTCAGGCATGGGCAAGGTAGAGGGCTGGTACGACAAAATCCGATTGGTGCCCTTCGGCGAGTACGTGCCGCTGCGTAGTGTGTTCGGCTACTTCGTCAACCGCGTGGTCGCCGGTTTCGGCGATATGTTTCCGGGCCGCGTCCAGACGATCTTCGAGGTCAAAGGCGCGAAACTCGGTGTGCTGATCTGCTACGAGAGCATTTTCCCCAATCTCGCGCGCACGGCGGTCAAGCGTGGCGCCGACATCCTCGTCAATATCACCAACGACGCCTGGTATGGCGAAAGCTCGGCGCCTTATCAGTTGCTCGCGATGGCGGCGATGCGTTCGGTCGAAACCAAGGTGCCCACCGTGCGCGTCGCGAATACGGGGATTAGCGCCGTGATTGAGCCCGACGGGGAGATAACGGCGCGCACGCCCCTGTTCAAGCGCGGCACCGAAATCGAGCGGGTATCATGGCGGCCCGAGCGCACGGTCTATACCGAGGTCGGCGACCTGTTTGCGGAAATATGCTTCGTGCTGACCTGCGGCGCCATGCTGGGAGCATTTCTGGGCCCGCGCAAGGAAAAGCCGCTGGCCGCGCACGTCTCGCGCCTGATGTCTATCAACGGCACGCACTGATATTCACGCATGCCCGTAGTAAGACCCGCGTCCTTGTGGGCCCCTCGCTATGACTCTCAATGATGTCAGTGATGAACGTCCGGCCCAGTTACGTCGGGCGCCTCCGTATGTCACAATCAGAGCGCAGGCTTTGTGGCGGCACCACGGCCGCTCCAGGCTGAGGAGAATTATCGGACGATGCTCACCGAGATGCGCGAACAACTGAACGATATGGAAGCCCGCGGCGATACACTCGGGAGGCGTCTTTGACGTCTCCAAACTGACCGCACGCCAAAAAGCACTCCTCGAACAATCCACCAAGTCCGACTTCTGGGAACGCCCTGACGCCGCGCAGGCCGTCCTCAAGGAACAGGACCGCATCAAGTTGCAACTCGGCGGCTATGAGCATCTGCGCAAAAGTCTTGAAGAAGCGCGGCTGTTCCTGAGCATGGCCGAAGAGGAAGGCGCCGAAGAATCCGAAGCCGCCGGAGAAACCCAGCGTTCGCTCGAATCCGCACGCGTCGAACTGGAACGCCAGGAGCTGCAGATGATGCTTGGCGGCGAGTACGAC
>JBOHWJ010000422.1:0-2275 GCA_050736495.1 Binataceae bacterium (SeqCode)
TCGCGCATCACCTCGAGCTCGAATTCCTTCCAGCCCTCGACCGACTCCTCGATGAGCACCTCGTGATTGGGTGACATGCCAAGGCCCCAGCGCAGCTTGACGCGAAAACCCTCGGCCTCGCGCGCGATCGAACCTCCCGTGCCGCCGAGCGTGCGCGAGGGCCGGATGATCAGCGGTAATCCGAGGCGCACCATGATTTCTTCGGCTTCGCGTTCGGAATGGGCGATTCCGGAGGCCGGTACGGCGAGCCCGATGCCGATCATCGCGCGCTTGAAGAGGTCGCGGTCCTCGGCTTTCTTAATGGCGGCGAGCTTGGCGCCGATGAGTTCGACACCGTAGCGTTCGAGCACGCCCGAGTCGGCCAGTTCGATCGCCAGATTTAGCGCGGTCTGTCCGCCGACAGTCGGCAGCAGCGCGTCGGGCCGCTCCTGTGCGATGATTTTCTCGACCGTCGCGGCGGTCATCGGTTCGATATAGGTGCGGTCGGCGAGTTCCGGGTCGGTCATGATCGTCGCCGGATTGGAGTTGACGAGGATGAGCCGCAGCCCCTCCTCGCGTAACGCCTTGATAGCCTGCGTGCCCGAATAGTCGAATTCGCAGGCCTGGCCGATGACGATCGGACCGGAGCCTATTACCAGGATGGATTTGATGTCGTTACGACGCGGCACGATTCAATTCTTTCGATTTTAAAATAATCAGGCGTCTCATGCATGGCCGGCTTCGGCATCGCCGATACGGTCGAGCGCCTCGGCGCCATAGCGCGCAAAGGCCTCGACCAGCCGGCGGAAGCGCGCGAACAGATAGCCCGCGTCATGCGGACCCGGCGACGCTTCCGGATGATACTGCACCGAAAAAAAGGGTACGCCGACACCGCGCAGGCCCTCGACGGTGCGGTCGTTGAGATTCAGATGCGAAAGTTCCGCGCGCCCTTCAAGCGAGTCCGCGTCGACCGCGAAGCCATGATTCTGCGAGGTGATTTCTACGCGCCGCGTGCGCAAATCCATCACCGGATGATTGGCGCCGTGATGGCCGAAACCGAGCTTGTAAGTTCTGCCGCCGAGCGCGAGGCCGAGAATCTGATGGCCGAGACAGATGCCGAAAATCGGCTTGCGGCCGAGCAGTCCGCGCACGGTCTCGCAGGCGTAGGGCACGGCGGCGGGATCGGCCGGACCGTTGGAAAGAAAAACGCCGTCGGGATTGAGCGCCAGCACCTGATCGGCGCGCGCGAACGCAGGCACCACCTTGACTCGGAAGCCGGCCGCAACCAGGCGGCGCAGGATGTTGCGTTTGATACCGTAGTCGAGCGCCACTATCAGCGGCGCGTTGTGCATCGCGGCTTTATTTGCAGGCTGAAACCCATGTTCGAGATCCCACTCGCCAACTTCCCAGTCGTAGCCGCTGGCGCAGGTGACCTCCTTCACGAGGTCGCGCCCAACCAGGCCGGGTGAGGCCTTGGCCCTGGCAATCAATTCCTCTGGATTGAGATTGACGCTCGAAATTACCGCTTGCTGCGCGCCGGCGGTGCGGATATGGCGCACCAGCGCACGCGTGTCGATACCCTCGATGCCGGCTACCCCGGCGCGTTCGAGATATTCGCCGAGCGCCATTTCGGAGCGCCAGTTCGACGGCCGCGGCCGGTATTCCTTGACCACGAAACCCTCGACGTAGACGCGCGCGGACTCGGCGTCATCGGCGTTGATCCCGACGTTGCCGATTTCCGGACAGGTCATGCAGACGATCTGACCCTTGTAGGAAGGATCGGTGAGAACTTCCTGGTAGCCGGTCATGGCGGTGTTGAAAACGGCCTCGCCCACGGTTTCGCCGATGGCGCCGAAGGCGCGGCCGCGGAAGATGCGGCCGTCGGCGAGCGCGAGGATCGCTTCGCTATGTTGATGAGCTTGCGTCATGTGGCACTTGCGTCAATGCGGCTAACCAGAGTCACTCGTGGCTGATGCCTCCGCGAGAGTTGTAAACAATTTCGCCGCCGACAATTGTCATTACCGCCCTGCCGCTGAGGCGCATCCCCGCAAACGGCGTATTGCGGCTGAGCGAGTGAAACCCATTGGCGTCAACAGTCCATTCGAGTTCCGGATCAATCATGGTGATATCGGCGCGCGCACCCATCGCGATCGTGCCCGCATCGTCGAGGCGGAGCAAACGCGCCGGGTTGAGCGACATCATCGCGACCATCCGCGCCGCACTGATGAGGCCGCGATGAACCAGCTTGAGCGCGAGCCCCAACGCGGTCTCGAGTCCGACGATACCGTTGGTGGCG
>JBOHWJ010000423.1:0-5413 GCA_050736495.1 Binataceae bacterium (SeqCode)
GGTTTTCCGGGATTCTTCACTTCGCGGACTCCGTTCAGAATGACAAAAATGACTTGTGCGGAGCTTCCCTAAGCGACCGCACCGGGTCCTTCGCTCAGCGCCACAATCCGCCCGACGATCGTGCCGAGATTCGAATCCCTAGGCGTAAACACCAGCTTAACACCGAGATCAATCAGGCGGCGGCGGTCATCCTCGGGAATGATGCCACCCATCACCAGCTTGACGTCGGCGGCGCCGCGTTTGTTCAACAGGTCGAGTGCCGCGCGCGCGATTTCCAAGTGCGCGCCGGCGAGGCTGCTGATGGCAAGCACGTCGGCGTCCTCCTGCAGCGCGGCTTCGACCAGTTGCGCGGGCGTCTGCTTGAAGCCGGCGAGGATAACTTCCATGCCGGCCTGCATGCAGGCGTGCGCGAGCAGTTTGATCGCGTTGATATGACCGTCGAGACCGGCCTTGCCTAACGCGATACGGATTTTGCGCGGGGCGTGCGGAACGTGGAAGGAAGCGACCGGCGCGATGCGATCGAGAATCGGCGGCGTGAAACGGCCGTGTGTCGCGCGCTCGATGGCCATAGTCCATTCGCCCACGGTGCCGCCTGCGCGAGCCAGTTCAAGCGTCGCCTCCATGATGTCGGCGCCGTCAGCGGCCGCGCGTTCGAGCCGCTCGCGCGCCAGCACAACCGCGTTACCGTCGCGCTCGGCGCGCCATCGGCGAATCGCCGATATCCGCTCGCGCTCGGCCGCCGGGTAATCCAGCGAGTGTTCGGACGCGGCGGCCGGCGCAAGTCCGATTTCGCCCATGAAGGCGTTGACGCCAATCTGAACGATTTCGCCCGACTCGCGCTTGCGCTGGCGCTCGGCGAGAGCGCGGGTGAGTTCGGCGCTGACGATCGCGATCGAGCGCGCGTAGCCGGCCTCGCGCAGGCGCGTTGTGATCACGCGCGCCTGGTTCGCAGTCTCCGCAGTCAGCTTTTCGATCACTTTGCTGCCCTCGAAAATATCGCCATAGGCGGCGATTCCGGTTTCATGCATCAGCACTTGCTGGGTGCGCAGACCAATCAATTGCTCAGCCTGGTCGGGCAGCGCCATCGCCTCGCGAAAGCCCGGCAACTGCAACGCGTTGACGCGCGCACTCGCCGACATGACGACCGGCAGCGCCTCGTATGCGATACGGATGATGTTGACCTCGGGCTGTTGCTCGGTGAGGGTGAGCGAACGCACCTGGCAGCCGGCACGGAAAGCCACGTCCGCGATGCCGTACTCGTCGTGGCAGAGATCGCGCCACAGCTTAAAGTAGGCGCGCACCTTGCAAATTTCCGGCACCAGTTCAATACCGCTGTTGATGAAGAATGAAATGCGCCGCACCGTCCGCTCGAAGGCCTCGGCGCCAAGTTGAGGGCGCAGCGCGTCAAGCAGCATCAATGCATTGCCGAAGGTATAACCGATTTCCTCGGCTGGCCCGGCGCCGCTCTCCATGTAGTGGTAGCCGCAGCAGTTAATCGGGTTCCAGTTGGGCACGCGCTCGACCGCGAACTTGATGAGGCCGGCCGAGATGCGAAACGAGACCTCGGGATGGAAAATCGAAGTGCCGCGGGCGACGTATTCCTTGA
Source organism: Binataceae bacterium (SeqCode) (assembly GCA_050736495.1). Lineage (GTDB taxonomy): Bacteria > Desulfobacterota > Binatia > Binatales > Binataceae > JBOHWJ01. The sequence goes on from JBOHWJ010000423.1 coordinate 1,607, forward strand.
GCAGATCGTTTTGCGTCGTGCCGCGCAGCTCCGACCACGCCACACCATGCTTTTCAGCTACGACGAGGTAAAGCGCAAGCAGAAATGGCGCGGTCGCGTTGATCGTCATCGAGGTATTGATCTGATCGAGCGGGATGCCGGCGAGAAGTTGTTCCATGTCGCGCCAATGGCAGATTGAAACGCCGGCCTTGCCGATCTCGCCTGCCGCGACTGGCGCGTCAGGGTCGTAGCCATTCTGGGTCGGGAGGTCAAACGCGATCGAAAGTCCGCGTTGCCCTTCTTTCAAGTTGCTGAGAAAGCGGCGGTTGGCCTGGGCGGCATCGCCGAACCCAGCGTAAGTCCGCATAATCCACGGTTCGCGCGCGCGCTTGCCGGATTGGTTAGTGCTCGCGGTTGGGGCCATTTTCTCCTCCGGCCATGCGCCGATGGCACGGGCCGCGACCGTCAGGCAACGGGCCGGGCCCGCGCGCGGCAATGCATTAAAGGTATATTCCAACTAAACGCGGCAAAGTAAGGCCCCGGTAATGGGCTGGCTCTTGTAGGTCGCCGCACTCTTATTGCCGAAGATAGTAGAGACCGGCCGCAATCGCACCCGCCGCGACGAGGAAGCGCGTGTCACGGGCGAAGCCGGAGGCGCGACCGGAGATCTCGGGGAAATCCGGCTGCTACGCCTCATTGTCTTGGCTCATTGCGTCTGTGCGGCGACCGATCGCGGCTCAGCGGGCCGGGGGCCAACGCCCGATCGGAAGCCAAGCAGGATGAAGACCGCCGCGGCGATCGAGATGATGAGGATTGAATTGCGATAGAGGAAACCGGGACGCTGGCGTGCCGTCACTGCTGACGCCAGATCCTTGCGCCGGTAGAGACGCAGCCACCCAGCGTTGAAGATCGTCTCGTAGCCAGGCGGCGGGTCGCCAAACCACGACGGCGGCGGATACTGCGTCAGGATGTACGGCGGTCGCGCGTTGAGCGCCGCGCGCAGATCATTGAAACCTCGCACGCGGCTGCCGCCTTCCCAGAGATTGTTCGGGTCGTGCTCGAATTCGACTGGATCGTCGTTGATTCCGGTGAAGATCGGAAACTGCACCAGTCCCCACGACGAGATGTTCTGGCAAATATGAAGTATGTGAGTGGCCGCCGTGATCCGCCCGGCCGCAAGCTCCGCGTCGAGGACTTTGAGCAACGCCATCTCGGGCGGGCCGAAAGTCCATCGCCGATCCGAATGGCCAGCCCAATAGCCGCTCGCGGCGGTGTGCAGGTTGAACGCCCACTGCTCAGTGATGGAATGCTCGACCGAGTCATAGTCCACCGGATGCTGAATCTGGTACCAGGGATAGATCAGGATCGTCAGTAACACGAACAGGGTCGCCTGCCGCGACCATCTTTCGTATGCGAGCGCGAACAACAATCCGGCGGGCAGAGTCATAAAGTAGGGACACCAGTAGTCCCACAGCTTGATACCGACGTCCGACGCCATCATTCGCGCTGAAGGATTGTGCGACAGCGCGCGCATTAGCGGGTCGAGGTATTCGCCCGCGATTCCCAGCAGAAGGGCAATCGCGACAAGGCCGGCCCTGCGCGTCCGCGGCGGGTCCTCGCCCCATACGACTGCCGTGGCCGCAACCAGTCCCGCAAAACAGAACATCGCGAGCATCGGCAGGTTGCCGGTGACCTGCTGATAGAGGCTGTTGGGTTGGTAGGCGTGACGCCACAGGACGGCGAAAATGAAGCCCGCGATCGCCGCGAGGTTGGCACCCTTGAGCGCAAGCCCGCCGCGCGTGTCCGCCGCATCTTCGAACCGCCACACACCTAGTCCGATCAGTGCAATGCCAGCGAGCTGGAGCAAGGGCAGCAGCAGATAGGGCATGCGATACGCCATCGCGATGGCGAACTCCGGAGCCGCGATCAGCGTCGCGCCCGAAAGCGCGAGTACGCTCGCGGCGAAGCGCCGCACGCGTGCGCCGAGCAGGCAGAATATCGCGCCGAACCCTGCCACCAGCATCGCCAGGCCGCCGTCAATCGCATGCGAGGCGACCGCCGTTCCAAGCATCGCCGCGCCCACTCCGAACAGGACACGCCGGTTCTCGCGGTTCATGAAAAAGGCAAGGCCCAGTCCGACCAGAGCGAAGTCGACCGCGGTGCCACGCATTCCCTGCGCGCGCCGAAACAAGCAGGTGAAGAACAACAGAAGCGCCGCCATCCCGCCGGCAGCGTCGTTGAACAGCATTGCGCCCAACCGGTAGGTTGCAAAGATCATCAGCACCGCCATCGGCATCATCGCGCCCGTCTCGGCAAGCACCGCACGGTAGGTATGGCTGCCGTACGCAAGCAGCGCGTAAAACAGCTCGAGCGCCGGGGTCTGCGCGTATGGCCCCCAGGATCCGTAGGGATCGTTGTCGAAGGGCAGATAGACGCGGAAGGTGATGATCCGCTGCACCGAGGACGGGTAGGAGAGCACGTCCATGAACGGCACCACCGGCGATCCGAGTTGTAGCGGCAGGTAGGAGACGACCAGCAGTGCGGCCGCAAGCGCGGCAAGCATCTGCCCGCTGCTCGGTGCGTGATAGGCAACTTGCGGTGGATGCCGCCAGAGCCATACTGCGCCAAGCGCGAGCAATCCCCAAACCGTAGCGGTGTTAAATAACCCGATCGGGCCGACCAAATTACCCAACAGATAGGCGATCACCCACAGCCCGCCAGCGCCGGCCAGAGTCGCGTCGCACAAGCCAAGCTCGGGATCGATCCTCAACGCCAGCCCGGCAACAATCGCCGTGGCGACGCCCCAGAACGTCCAGACCTTGAGCGCCGCCCACGCGGTCACGCCGATCACGGTCCGGATACCCGTCCATGCCTCGCTGAAGCTCAGATGGTAGGGGAAGTCGCGCAGGCGATGGATCGCGAGCAGCGTGACGATCGCGAGCCCGATCCATACGGCCGCCCACGCAAGCGCGTCGCCGTGCGAGTCTATTGTCGCGCTTCCCTTTTCCACAGCTACATTGTGATCATCGCGAGCAGAATAAGCGCGGATGCTACCAGCAGATAGCGCGGGCGGTACACCAGCGCGATGCGCTGATGGCCGAGAGGGAACCGTATGGCAAGCACGCCACCTTCGCGCCCAACGGTGCCATGGCCGTCGGAGAAGGCACCATCCGGGATGACTCGCCTATTGGATGACGATCACGCCGGCGGATAGGTCGACCTCGTAGCTAAGCCGATTGGGCGGCCACGATACTTTAGCCGCGGTCTCCGCGCCGAGCGACAAATCCTCACCGTGATAGCCGGTTATCGCGCCGCCTACGGTATCCCGGCGGCGCGGACACTACTACCCGTAGCAATTGAGATCAAAGGCATTTGCCGCGATACGCTGACGACGGCGGCGGGTCACATTGCGGCGGTATCAGCCGGGCGCGTGGCGGGTCTTAAGCGACGCCGCCTCGTCACGCGGCTCGGCGTCGGCGTCATCGCGAGCGAGCTGGGCCGCAAGCGCCTCCGTCAATGCGCGTCTCGGGAGTCCGCGATGTTCCTCCAATTCGATCAGCGGGCATCCGACGCGGCGCACCAAAATCCCGTATGCGCGCCGCTCCCGGGCGCGTCGTTTCAACTCGCGCCGCGCGATTTCCTCCAGACGATCAGTGTTCCGGAGCCCGTCCATATGCGCGCAACGCCGCATCAATCGCACGACGTCGCCCGTCTCGAACGCCGCCGGGCTGACACGGTTGAAGACGACCGCGGCAGTGTTGAGGCCGAGCGCACGAAGCGCCAAATGAGTCTCCAGCGTCTCCGCCATCGACAGCGGCTCGGCGGTAG
>JBOHWJ010000424.1:0-5750 GCA_050736495.1 Binataceae bacterium (SeqCode)
GCGTCACGATGGAACGCGTAATCGCGGCGCTCGACAGCGCCCGGACGCGCTGACGAGCGCCGCCAATTCCCCCATCAACGAGAGCGGAAACGAAGCGTGGCGGCGCGCGATACGCGCCCCGCCGCCCTCCGTCTATGAAACCTGCTGATGCGCCCGTGTGACCCCGCTCACACGATGTCACGCGCTGGCTCATCAGTTCGCGACGTCAACGCCGTCGCGCCTAATTCGGCACCCACGCCAACGCGCGAATCTCACCAAACTCGCGCCGATTCTTCTGCCACGATTCGCCGCCGTCGATGCTGGCGTAAACGTATCCGTGCAAACTGTTCGCCACCACCACGTCGGGATTTGCCTGATGCGTCGCGATCCAATAGACCACCGAGTTCGGCTCGACCGGCAGAGTCGCCGCCGCCCAGGTCTGGCCGCCATCCTTCGAGCGTTGAACCGCCCCGCGTTTGCCCGGAATGAAATCGCCATTGCCGACGAAGATGATATCCGGGTCATCGGGCTTAAGCGCGACACCCCGGCAATACGAAATCGTGTCGCGCTCGGCGAAGCGCGGAAAGCCATGCAACGACCAACTCTCGCCCTCGTCGACACTGGTCCAGAGTCCGTCGGGCGTGGTGGCCAGCAGCTTCGTCGGACGCCCGGTGGCAAGCGCGAGACCGTGGATGTCCTGATTGATTGGCTTGCTGCCGAGCGCCGCGAGCCGTGTCCAGTTGTCGCCGCCGTCGCGGCTGCGGAACACACCATCGATCTCGACGCCCACATAGACGGTGCGATCGTCACGCGGATCGAACACGATATTGGTGACCTTAGGTGCGCCGGCAAGGCATTTTTCAGCCATACCGACCGCGAGTTGCTCCCAATGCTTGCCGGCATCGATCGAACGGAATACGCCCGGCGGCTTGGTACCGGCAAACAGCACATCGGGGTCGGTCGGATGCCATGCGACCGACCAGATTTGCTTCCCTGTCATTGGCGATTCTATCAGGCTCCAGTTGGCGCCATTGTCCTCACTGCGATAGAGGCCAGCCTCCGAACCGGCCAGCAGATGATGCGGGTTATGCGGCGAAACGGCCAGGTTCCTGATTTGAATTTCGCCGGGTTCGTCATCGAACGGAAGATCCATCTTGCTTCTGCGCCAATGATCGCCGCCATCCGGGCTGAACCAGACACCGGCGCCAACCGTACCCACACAGATTGTGAAATTCTGCGCCATGGCTATCTCCTCGCGAAATCGTCGCCCTTCAAGTCCCCTTATAAGTTAGGTTCCGCAAGGGTTACAAGCCTCGCGAACAACACCGCAAAGCCGTCGTCCGGCCGAATCCACCCCGCGCGGGCAAGGAAAGCCGTGCACAACCTCGCTACTTTGATGTGCACTTTTTGCCTTCGCCATCGCCTTCCGAAGAGTATTTTCCGACTAGTATTCAGATGAGTCATCACTGAACGACAGGTTTTTTCGGCTAGCCGCCCGGATTTATCGTTAGCCAATCCCTGGAGATCCGCCCAGCGGCCGTATGCGCGCGCCAGCTTGAGATCGACCCTCAACCATTTGGCAATCAATCACATTTTATATAAGAATCTCTCAACACTTGGTTAAGCCGCGCTTACGGCGTGAGAAGATTGGACCGAAGCGCAAGTCAGTCCTTACCGATACAGGAGGGAACCGAACAATGGCTGAGTTCGATCTTCATATCAAAGGCGGAACCGTCGTCGACGGTACGCGGGTGCCGCGGTATCGCGCCGATGTCTGGATCAAGGATGGAAAAATCGCACAGATCGGCGGACGCGCGGCGGGCTTCGCGAAAAAAGTCATCGACGCCGACGGGCTCATCGTCGCGCCCGGCTTCGTCGATCTGCACACCCACTATGACGCTCAGATCCGTTGGGATCCCTGGTGTACGATCTCCGGCTGGCACGGCGTGACCTCGGTCGTGCTCGGCAATTGCGGCTTCGGCTTCGCGCCGGTCAAGCCGGATTTCCGCGAACGCTCAATGCTCACGATGACGCGCACCGAAGCGATTCCGTACGACTCGATGAAGGTCGGGATGAAGTGGGACTGGGAGAGCATCCCGGAATACCTGGATTCGCTCGATCGGACCGCCAAGGGCGTCAACTGCATTCAATATATGCCGACTGCATCGTTGATGACCTATGTCATGGGTCTCGAAGCCGCGAAAACCCGGCCGGCGACGGAGAATGAACGCATCGAAATGCGCCGTCTGCTTACCGAAGGCATGGACGCCGGATTATGCGGCTTCTCGATCCAGCGGCTCGGCCGCAATTCAGGCCAGGCGGATTTCGACGGTTCGCCGATGGTGACCGACACCATGTGCGATGAAGACATTCTCAATCTCGCCCGCGTGTTGCGCGAGCGTGACGAGGGCTTCATCGAAATCACGCAGGCGACCGGCCATATCAAGGAAGACACACTCTTCGTTGAGAAGCTCGCTGAAAGCGCGCGGCGGCCGATACTGTTCCAGGCGATTGCGGCCAGCCGCGATCCTGAAATCCACCGCCGCAGCCTCAAGTGGCTGCATGACTGCCGCGACCGCGGATTACCAATTTTCGGGCAGGGCGCGACCGTCCGCAGCGGTTTCGGTTTCACCCTCGAGCATTGGAACCTGTACGACGTCGCGACCGCATGGCGCCAGATGCTGACCGGAACCAGAGAAGAAAAAATCGCCAAGATGCGTGACCCGCAAATGCGCGAGGCGGCGAAGAGCGAAAAGGCCATGCGCGCGCTCGATCGCAACGCCGCGGGTATCGGCGGGCGTCTGCCCAAACTGATCGTTCAATGGGTCAATAATCAGCCCGAACTCGAAAAGTACGTCGGCAAGTCGCTTGGCCAAATCGCCGAGGAGGAAAGCAGGCATCCGGTCGACGTGATGCTCGACTTTGCGCTCGCGACCGACTTGAAGGCCGAGTTTCTGACGCCGGTGCAGAAGCTGAGCGCCGAAAACACCGCCGAGATCATCACCGCGTCACCGTACACTTTCCCCGGCGTGTCGGACGGCGGCGCTCATACCAAGTTCTTCACCGGCGGCGCCTTCACCACCGATTTCCTCGGATGGCTGGTGCGCGACGAGCACAAGGTGACGTTGGAAGAGGCGCACTACCGGCTGTCGGCGTTGCCTGCGCATGCGGCCGGTTTCCGCGACCGCGGCGTTCTGCGTGAAGGCGCCTGGGCGGACGCCATCGTCTACGACCTCAACGGCCTCGGCGTCGAACCCGAATGGGTTGGCGAAATCGCGCATGATTTCCCGGCCGGCGAATGGCGCCGGGTCCAGCGCGCGCGCGGCTATCGTTCGATTATCGTCAACGGTGTCGAGACTTTTGCCGAAGGCAACTGCACTGGCGCGACCCCAGGCAAGCTGCTCCGCCACGGTCACGCCTGATTCTTCGAGCCATCCGCCAAGCGGGAGGGGTCCAACGGCCTCTCTCGCTTCTTTTTTTCGCGTCTTGAATTATTCGGCCGCGTTGGTGGATGTGGGGAAAGCTACTGCGGCTCAGGCGAAGCCGATCCGAGCTACGATCGGCCCATTTGATGTGGTCCCTTGAGTTTCGCGCGCAGGTCGGCCACGGGAATCGCCGGCAGCGTGACGATATTTACGGTTCCCCGCGAACCGAGGTCGACCGACAGGTGGGCAACGGTCTCGTTGTCGGCAGCCTCGATGATAGTGACGAAATCGCACTGCCCGAGCACCGCGTATTGCGAGACCAGGCTGCAACCGAAGTCGGCGATCTCCCTGTTCACCTGTTCGAGACGGTCGGGATCCTTGTGCAAGGTTTGGCGTCCCTCGGGCGTCAGCGTGCTCAGCAGAATGTATGTTGGCATGATGCCCTCCTCGCTTAACGCAGTCAGGCTGTAAAGCATCGGGCCACTCCATTGCAGTAATGCGCTTATGGTAGTGCCCCTATGAGGAGGCTGCGCTGTTCCCGCCAAAAGATCAAGCGCAAAATTTGATCAGCGGAGTGGAGACCGGGGAGGAAACCCAGGTGCGCCGGTCTGTGAGACGCCGGTGGCCATATCCGGCTCGCACAGCGACCCATCCGTGATGCCCAAGGCAAAGTTTGCAGAGCACCAGCATCAAGCTCGATCTCAAGGACGCAACCTTTGTCGACGACGCCGTCTGTGTGAGCCATATGCAGGCGCGCCACTTCAAAAAGGCCAGGCGACTTGGGATATGAGTGGCTACCACACTTATAACCTCGTTCGGACCGACGACGGCTGGATGATCCCGAAAAACACGCTTACCGTGACCTGCGAGGATAATCGACCTCCCGATTTCAGGTTCTAGACGATACCCCCGCCGGAGCCGATTCCGGCGGCGATCCGTTACGAAAATGCGGAATGACGAACTTACCGAAAAGATCGATCGCGTGCATGGTCTTTTCGTGCGGGATCGCCCAGAACTGCATCATAGCCAGAAACTGATCGAGCTGCGCTTCCTTCTGCAGCCGCTCGAGCTGCCTTACCACGGTGTCGGGGCTGCCGCAGATGCACATGCCGTTGTCGATCAGCGAGTCGAGGGTGACCTTGCTCGGGTCGAGTCCTTCGTATTCCTTGGGCAACGCCGTGTTTAGCCGGCCGGTCTCCCCAGGGTCGACTCCGGTCTTTTTGGCCTCTAGCACCGGGGCGTTGGCGACAAGCGTGGTTCTGACATAGGACATAAACGCTCGCTCGGCTTCTTCGCGCGCCTGTTTGTCCGTATCGGCAAGATGTGTCATCGCAAACGCCCCGGCCCGGTTATTGGCGAATGCGCCATAGGGCTTCGCGGTCCTGATCGCTTCGCGGTAGGCGCGGACCCGCTGACCCAGATGCTCGGGCGTGACGAGCAGCGTGAACGAGAGCAAGCCCAGGCCAAGCCTGCCAGCGAGTGCGTGCGTATCCTCGCTGGTGCACGCGACCCACATCGGCGGGTGCGGCTTCTGAATCGGCATTGGCACCACCGTCCGTTCCGGAATATCGAAATAAGTGCCTTTGTAGGAGAAGGTGCCGTCCTTGCTTTTCCAGATGGTGGTGATGATATCGAGGGCCTCTTCCCAGCGCGCGCGAGTTTCTTTATAGGGGATCCCGAAGCCGCCCAGCTCGACCTGCGTGATCGATCGCCCGGTACCAACTTCGACCCGCCCATTGCTCAGAATATCGAGCGTCGCGACACGCTCAGCGATGCGAATCGGGTGGTTGTACGGGAACGGCAGCAGCACGACGGCGTGACCGATCCGGATTTTGCTCGTGCGTTGCGAGATTGCGCCGTACAGCACTTCGGGAGCGGAAGCGTGCGCGAAGCCGACCTGGAAATGATGCTCGACGGTCCAGAAATGGGTAAAGCCCATTTCCTCGGCGCGCACGACCTGGTTCATCACGTCATGAAATGCCTGGTACTCACGCTCGCGGTGCTTGAGTGGGCTGGCTACCTGGATTTCGTAAAAGATTCCGAAGTCCATTCAACCGTTCTCCTTTGCTGGCCGCTCTATCGCAAAGTCTGGCGTAACGCGTCCTAAGAGCTATCGAGTGTTTAGCAGAATCGGCGAATTTGAGAAGCGCGCCCCATATCGGTCATTCGCCTGGGGCGCAAATGTCCGAGGTTCAACGCTCGATTCAGTGTTCACGCTCGCGCGTTTTACCGTTGCCGCTCCTGCCTGCCGCTTGCGTGGTGGGACGATTGTGGAACTAGAGGTTCGAGCGCGCGGGCGGCATCGCTTCCAGCCACGGAGCGGGAACCGGTTTGGGATTACACTCA
>JBOHWJ010000425.1:0-6321 GCA_050736495.1 Binataceae bacterium (SeqCode)
ATCGCCGTCCGCTGAAGCGGCAAAGCGACAAGGTGAGACGGCGCGAAAGACACTCGTGCCTGTGCCGCACTCAAGCAGCGGCCTTCCGGAGGACGGTCCCGACCGGCCTCAAGACGACCGGGACCAGAATTTCCCGTGAGGCTGAGGACCTGTTGGATTAGCTCGCGCTGGACAGGTAGCCGTCGATCTTGTTGGCGAGCGATCCAATGTCACTGCCCATCGTCTGGTAGATGCCGAACACCACGATTGCAATCGCCGCGAGAATCAATGCGTATTCGGTCATCGTCTGACCATGGCGCATGTTCTTGTGTGTTTCGCGCACTTTAACGTATGCCTTCGTCAAAAACTCCATGGTCCACCCTCCCTGAGTTGGCTTACCCCGCCGTGTTCGCCGCGTCTCGATGACGATATACGCCTCGGCATGAGCCGTTGCCCCCTAGAGCCGCGAAGTCTCCTTCGAGGTGCCTAAATAGATAATTATCAGTCTAATGCGAGTCAAGACGGCCAATTACACTCTTTTGAAGAAATTTTTCTCTCAATAGCAATTAAGCGTGCAAGCAAACGAACACGCCCCAGACGGCTCTCGTTGCGATCATGTCGGCTCGCGACGGCAGCCGTGGCGTGCGACTGGATTTCCAACGCCGCGGCACTATTCGACTTGGCGGCGACCAGCCTGATCGGGGCATCGGGCCAGTTTGCGGCGCCTTCGCTGTGATTGAATGACTTGATTTGAGTGGCGCACGCGGTGAATGCGCTTTCCTTGTCAGCACAGCCGCGAGTACGCTCGCTTTTCGGATGGCGCGCACGACGCGGGTTATGTGGACGGTCCGGAGCCGAGAGATGCAAAACGAGGAGATTGCCAAGGTCCTCGATGACATTGCCGACATGCTGGAGATCGGCGGTGAAAACTTCTTTCGGGTCCGCGCCTATCGTAACGCGGCACACACCGTGCGCGATTACCCGGGTCAGGTCGGTGCGCTTGACCGCGCGCAACTCGATCAGATGCCGGCAATTGGCACGGACCTCGCCGACAAGATCGCGACGCTGGTCGAGACCGGCGACCTACCGATGCGCGCGGTGCTGGCCCAGCGATTCCCACTGGGTTTGCTCGAACTCAGAAATATCGGCGGCCTTGGTCCCAAGCGCATTCGCCAACTCGCCGACGAATTATGTATCCGCGACCGCGCTGACCTTAAGCGGGCGGCGAAGTCGGGCGCGCTCAGGACGATTCGCGGCTTCGGCCCTAAGATGGAGCAGCGCATCCTCGAGTCACTGGCGCAAACGGAGCCGGAAAACGCACGGCGGGTTCAATGGGTGGAGGCGGCGCCGCTCGCGGCAAGGATACTCGCCCATCTCAGGCGCTATGTCGGGGTCGAGCGCGCGGAAATAGCTGGCAGCTTCCGCCGCAAACGCGACACGGTGGGCGACCTCGACATCGTCGCCGTCTCGGGCGACGCCGAGGGCGCTATGCGCCATTTCGCCGCGTTTCCCGAAATCGCGCAGTCGTTGGGCGCCGGCGAGACGCGGGCGAGCGTGGTGCTGGCAGGTGGTCTCCAGGTCGATCTGCGAGTCGTGCCGCGCGAGAGCTGGGGCGCCGCCCTGCTCTATTTCACCGGCTCGAAGCCGCATTGCGTGCGCCTGAGACGGATGGCTCAACTCAGCGGCCGGCTGCTCAACGAATATGGACTCTATCGCGACGGTGAACGGCTTGCTGGCGCCGAAGAGGACGAAATCTATCGCGCCCTGGGGCTTCGCTGGATAGTGCCGGAACTACGCGAGGAACGCGGTGAGATCGACGCCGCTGCCGCCGATAGCCTGCCGCTGCTGCTCACGCGTGCGGACCTGCGTGGGGATTTGCACACCCATTCGACCTACACTGACGGCCGCGCTTCGATCGAGGAAATGGCGCAAGCTGCGCGACGAAGCGGGCTCGAATATTTTGCCGTCACCGACCATTCGCAGCACCTCAAGATGGTGCGCGGGCTCGACCCCGCACGGTTGCGCGAGCAATGGCGCGAAATCGAACAGGTCCAGGCGCGTGTCGGCGAGATCGCTATTCTGCGCGGAATCGAGGTCGATATTCTCGAAGACGGCGGCCTCGACCTGCCCGACGAGGTCCTGGCCGAACTCGACTGGGTGGTGGCGTCGGTCCATTACAAGCTCGAACAGCCGGCCGCCGAAATGACGCGGCGGCTGGTCCGCGCGATCAGTAGTCAGTACGTTGATGTGATCGGTCACCCAAGCGGCCGCATCATCGGGCGGCGTCCGCCGAGCAGCTATAACCTCGACGAGGTGCTGCGCGCCGCTCATGGCGAGGGTTGCGCGCTGGAGGTCAATTCGCAACCCGACCGTCTCGACCTGGCCGACGTCGCGTGCCTGGCGGCCAAACATGCGGGGGTGAAGCTGGTGGTTTCGAGTGACGCCCATCGTCCGGGTGGCTTCGGCTTGCTGGAGTATGGCGTCAGCCAGGCGCGGCGCGGATGGATCGAGGCGGACGAGGTGCTCAACACGCGTCCGCGCGATCAGCTTCGCATTCGCCGTTGAGCGGCGCGCATGAATTGCGCACCCGTAGCCCTGCACGCCGCGCGATGTTATTTTATCTTCCGGTCGTTATCTTTGTATCCCCGTTCTCGATTGTGCCGAGACTCAGCCTCCGATAAATGCGCCTCAGTGAACTCGACTACGAGCTTCCGCCCGAGCTGATCGCGCAGGAGCCGCTCCAGCGCCGCGACGAGGCACGCCTGCTGGTGCTCGACCGCCGCGCCGGCACTGTCGCGCATTCGCGCTTTTACAAGCTCGTACGCCATCTGCGTGAAGGCGATCTGTTGGTGCTCAACGATACGCGCGTATTCCGCGCCCGCCTCAGCGCCCGCAAGGAGTCTGGCGGCGCGGTCGAGGTGTTGATGGTGCGCCCGGCCGCGACGCCCGCTGGCGCGTGGCTCGCGCTGGTGCGGGCGCATCGGCCACTCAAGGAGGGTACGCGGCTTATGCTTGAAAACGGACACGCTCTGCGCATCGTGGCCTACCATCGGCCAGGCCGGCCGCTGCTGGTCAGCGACGACGGTACGCCAATGGAGCGGATCCTGAACGATGCCGGCGTGCCCGCCCTACCCCATTACATTCATCGGCAGCCGACGGCCGACGACGTAAGCGATTACCAGACCGTATATGCGGAAAAATGGGGCGCGGTCGCGGCGCCGACCGCCGGACTGCATTTCACCGGTCCGCTGCTGCGGGAGCTTGAGGAGGCCGGCGTGCGCACCGCCTTTCTGACGCTGCATATCGGGCCGGGCACCTTTACGCCGCTGCGCGCGCGCGAGGTCGAGTCCCATTCGATGGAAGCGGAATGGTACACGCTGCCGCTCGCGGCGGTAAGCGCGATTGGGCTTGCACGGCGCACCGGCGGGCGGATTATCGGCGTTGGCACCAGTTGCGCACGTGCGCTTGAATCATGGGCCGTGACTGGTGACCTCGAGGGTTTCACCGGGCTGTTCATCTTTCCCGGCTTTCGCTTCAAGGCGATTGACGGCATGGTGACGAATTTCCACATGCCACGCAGCACGGTGCTGGCGCTGGTGATGGCACTGGCGGGGCACGATCTTATTTTGCGGGCGTATGCCGAAGCGATTCGCCATCGCTATCGTTTTCTCAGCTACGGCGACGCCATGCTCATCCTCTGATGGCGACTGGGCCGATAAGCTTCGAGATTCGCGCGGCCGACGGCGCGGCACGGATGGGCCGTCTACTCACGCCCCATGGCGTGGTGACGACGCCGGCCTTCATGCCGGTAGGAACGCGCGCGGCGGTCAAAGCGATGGCGCCCGACGAGTTATGGGCGATGGGCTATCGCATGGTGCTGGCCAACGCCTACCATCTGGCGGTGCGGCCGGGTGCGGACCTGGTGAATGAGCTTGGCGGCGTGGGGCGTTTCATGGGCTTTGGCGGCGCCGTGCTGACCGATTCGGGCGGCTTTCAGGCGATGAGTCTCGCGAGCATCAATTCGATCGACGAAAACGGCATCCGCTTCCGCTCCCATCTCGACGGCGCCCCGCTCATGTTGACACCCGAAAGCGCGGTCGAAATCCAGGAGAAGCTCGGCGCCGACATAATGATGGTGCTCGATGAATGTACGCGCTACCCGGCCGAGCATGGGCGTGCCCGGGCCTCGGCCGAAATGACCGCGCGCTGGGCCGAGCGGTGCTTCAATGCGCGCGGCAGCGCGACGCAGGCGCTCTTCGGTATCGTGCAGGGTGGCGTCTATGCGGACTTGCGGCGGATGAGCGCGGCGCAGATTACCACGCTCGGATTCGATGGCTTTGCCACCGGCGGGCTTTCGGTCGGCGAACCCAAGGAGGCGATGCGTGAGATGGCGGCGCTGAGCGCGGCGCTGCTGCCGGCGGAGCGGCCACGCTACCTGATGGGCGTCGGTACGCCGCAGGACTTGCTGGCGGCGGTCGCGATGGGTTACGACATGTTCGATTGCGTGCTGCCGACACGCAATGCCCGCAACGGCGGCGCCTTTACCAGCGAAGGACCGCTTTCGATCAAACGTGCGCGGTACGCGCGCGACCCCCGCCCGCTCGACCCGCGTTGCGATTGCCGCTGTTGCACGACCTTCTCGCGCGGCTATCTGCGCCATCTGCATCTGGCGGGCGAGATACTGGCGGCGCGCGCGCTGACCGAACACAATCTCTATTTCTATAGCCACTTGATGCGCGAGGCCCAAGCTGCTATCGCATCTCGCACTTACCAGGGGTTTTCCGCGCACGCGGCAGGTATGATGAACGACAACGAGCACGCCTTAAACGGATCAAAGACCGATGTGGTTTGAAGGAATTGCGTGGGCACAGGCGGCTGCCCGCGGAGCCGCGGCCACACCGCAGAGCATATTTGATCAGGCTATCTACGGACCGGTTTTGCCACTGGTCGTCATCGTTGGCGTGATCTATTTTCTTATGATCAGGCCACAGAGCAAGCGCGCCAACGATCATCAGAAGATGGTCAATGCGCTCAAACGCAACGACGAAGTGGTAACGGCGGGCGGTCTCATCGGCCGTATCGCCGAGCTTGGCGACAAACTGATAACGTTGGAAATCGCGCACGGCGTGCGCGTCAGAGTCGAGCGCGGGCAGATTACGGCGCTTTCCACTTACAGTAAGGCAACAGCCAAAAAGGACAAGGGCGACTAACGCCGCTAAAGTTGGTGGCGCCAGCGAGACTAATATTCAGGTGAATACTCAGAACCCAATTCCGATCGCCGTCCTGCTCGGACTCTCGGTGGTCTTTCTTTACCTGCATTTCACCAGCGGGAGCGGCAAGATTCGTTTAGGGCTCGCGGGCGCGCTGGTGCTTGCCGCCATCATATTGCTGGTTCCGAGCTTCAATTTGGCGTTGCCGGAATGGGCGCAGCCGCTCGACCGTTTGCCCAAGATTCAGCTCGGACTCGACCTCCAGGGCGGCACTCATTTACTGCTCGAAGTGCAAATCAACGAGGCCGTCAAGACCGCGTTGCGCCGGCGCGGCGATGATATGCGGACCGAACTCAAGAAAAACAAGATCGATGTCCAGTCCGTGTCCATCAACAAGGACGGCGCGCTCCAGGTTCAGCTCAAAAGCCCCAGCCAGAGTTCGGCCTTCATCAATATCGCTACCTCCAACGCGTTTTCAGATCTAACGTCCGCGCGCGGCTCGAGTGCCGGCGCGGGTCCCTCCTACGTGTTCACCTACAAACCGCAGGAACTGACCCAGGTTAAGAACAACGCGATGGACCAGGCGCTGGAGACCATCCGCAACCGTATCGACCAACTCGGCGTGCGTGAAACCACGGTCGTCAAGGAAGGTGACACCGACATCCTGGTACAGCTACCGGGTATCCAGGATCCCGAGCAGGCCAAGGAACTGATCGGCAAAACCGCCGTGCTGGAATTCAAGCTGCTCGACGACAGCCATAACGTCGCCGACGCGCTGCACAATGCCCCGCCACCGGGCGATCAGCTTCTCTACGGTCAGCCGCAGCCGGGCGGCTCGGAACCCTACCTGGTCCAGACGCCGGTGCTGATGACGGGCGACGTTGTGACCGATGCGCGCGTGCGTCCTGGCGCAAGCCTGGAGGGTCCTTACGTCACGGTTGATCTCGATCGCCGCGGCACCGAGATTTTCGCGGCCTTGACCACGCAAAACGTCGGACGCCATCTCGCCATCATTCTCGACAACACCGTTTATTCGGCGCCCGTAATAAAGGAACCCATCCCCGGTGGCCACGTCCAGATAACCGGCGATTTCAGTTTCGACGAGGCGCATCAGCTCGCGATCGTGCTGCGT
>JBOHWJ010000426.1:0-2223 GCA_050736495.1 Binataceae bacterium (SeqCode)
GATCCGCGCCATATGCGGAGCTCGCTCGAATTATTCGCAAAAGAGGTCATTCCTCACTTCCGCAATCGCTAATCAAGAGCGTTCCGAGCGTACGCGTGCTCGCAATCGGCGAGCGTTTCCGCCAAACCAGCGTCAAACTTAATTTCCCGCGCTCCCACTGTTCCGCGGGGACCAATTCCGTGAAACGAGCCAAACCCAAACGCCGGTTCAGTGAGTATCCAGCCTGAGAACGCGAACGGCATTATCGAGCAGGATCTTCATGCGTACCTGGTCACGGAAGGTCTGCCCCTCGAAGTCCTTGATCCACCGCTCCGGACTGATAACCGGATAGTCGGAGCCGAACATGACTTTATCCTGGAGCAAGGTATTCGCGTACTGAATCAGCGACGGCGCAAAATACTTCGGCGACCAGCCTGACAGATCGATAAAGACGTTGGCCTTGTGCAGGCACACCGACAACATTTCCTCCTGCCACGGCCAAGAGGGATGCGCGCCAATGATCGTCAGGCCGGGAAAATCCGCGGCCACGTCGTCGAGGTGGATCGGGCGCGAGTATTTCAACTTGAGGCCGGCGCCGCCGGGAGCGCCGGAGCCAACCCCCGTATGGCCGGTATGAAAGATCACCGGAATACCCAGTTCCCGAGCCTTGTCCCACAGGGGATAGTAGGCGTGATCGTCGGGAAAAAAGGCCTGAGCGATCGGATGAAGCTTCAGTCCGTGCAGACCGAGCTCCTTCACCGAACGTTCGAGCTCGCGAATCGCGATACGCCCCTTGTGTGGATCGACGCTGGCAAATCCTATGAAAATGTCAGGGTATTTCTGTTGGATTTCCGCGATATAGTCATTGCCGTCATATTGATTGCCGGCAACCGTCTCCGTGTCGACGCCGAAAGTTATAGCCAGCAGATCCATCCTGCGATACAGGTCCGCCATCTCTTCGAGCGTCCCGGCCTGAAACGTACTCGCGAAATACCGCTCCATCTGCCGCTGCCCCGCAGAAGCGCGGCGCAGCAGTGGAGCATGGGTGTGCACGTCAATTGCGCGTATGGTTCGTCCTTTGTACTGAAAGCTCAAATGATTTCCCTCCTGGCGCTGTCCGGCCGCCCGCGCGAAACCTTCGCGATTATCTCGTTCGCGAGTTTTTCCAGGCCCGCGCGGAGATGGGCCGGGTCCGGCGGGCCTAGCATCACGCGCGCAACACCCAAATCACGCAGCCGTTTGACTGCGTCGAGTTCATTGGGCGCCGGGATGCCCGAACGGCCCTGAGTTTAGTCCACCGATTCCAACTTTCATTGTGGCCCTCCGGTCTTCCGTCCACCAAACCAACCAACAGGAATTCCGGTCAGGCGGACTTGCCTATTTCCTCTTCATAGAATCGGGCCAGCTCTTCGAGCGCCGCCGCCGCATCGCCGGAGAAGGACGAACCGTGCATTATCGCCACTTTGCGAGGAGATAGCTCCGCGAGCCGGCGAATTGCCGGCGCAGTATTCGGCGTCACGCTCATAAAGCGCAGCGCTTTCTCGAGCGCGAGCGACGGCCCAACGATGTCGCCGTCGGTTAATGCGGGCCCATTCCCAGTGTGGGTGAAAAGGTCGCTGCAGAAGAGCGTGCCGGTGGTCTCTTCATAGAGCAGTCCGGCATCCCAACAATGCGGAAGGTGTGGCGTATCGATGCGCCGCACCCGCTTACCGCCAAGGTCCATCACCTCACCGTCGGTGAGTGCGCGTGGCGGCCGCGTCGCCTGATCAGTGAGCCAGATGTTGCAGCCCACTCTGCCGTGTGCGGCCGTCGCCTGCGGCGCCGCCGCCAGCCAGTCGTTCATGGATCCGCATTCGTCGGCTTCGATATGGCTGAACGTAATCCAGCGTATGCGCTTGAGATCAAGAATGCGCGCCACCGCCGCCGAAACCAGCGGGAAGAGCTGACGCTGGCCGCAATGGAACAACAAGGGTTCATCGGCGTCGATGAGGAATTGGTTGAACGTGAGGCCATGCGGCGGGGCGACTGCGGGCACAAAGCTGGAGAGCCGGTAGATTCGGTCAGCGATTTCGTCGATGCGGGTTTCCATGGGCACCATCCTCCATGCTGGTCGTATTCCGCACATTACCTGCGATTACAGAGGCGCGGCCTGTCAATAGGCGGGGAACCAGATATGGGAAACCACATATATCAAGGCGAGTTTGGCCTCTCAATGCGAGTTCGCCGCATAAGGGTGCTTTGGAT
>JBOHWJ010000427.1:0-2790 GCA_050736495.1 Binataceae bacterium (SeqCode)
GGATATAGGCGCGCCGCCAAGGTGGGTTACCCCACTGATTGCGCAGCGCCGCACTCGTCTTTGCGATGTCAGCCGTGTTCATATGCCGAACCGAGCGCTTGCCGCTTGACAGATGCGGCGAGCACAAACCTTGCCCCTCTATTGTGACCGAATTCGGGGGTTCTATGGCAATGATCTACGTAACGTTCCGGGGGAAGCACCGCCGTGGACAGTTGGCGCTTAACATTTGTATGATGTCGTGTTGGCCTGACCGCATCGGTCTTCAAGGGAGAAGGGCAGAATGGAGCAGCAGGCACTGATGTTGAAGGGGTATCGCGTCCTCGATTTTACCCATTTCGTCGCGGGACCAACCTGCACGCGAATCATGGCGGAATTGGGCGCCGAGGTGATCAAGGTGGAACGCTCGCTCGAGGGCGATCACGTCCGCCAGCTCGGCCTTACCAAGGACGGGATGTCGACCTACTATTTCCAGCATGATCACAGCAAGTTGAGCCTTGGCGTCGATCTGCGCGATTCGCGCGGCAAGGAATTGCTGCTCAAGATGATTCCGAAGATCGACGTGGTGGTGGAGAACTTCGCGCCCGGCGTCATCGGACAGATGGGCTTCGATTACAAAACCCTGAGCAAAATCAATCCAAAGCTCGTGATGTGCTCGGTGTCGGTGACCGGGCAGACCGGCCCCCTGAGCAACCGGCCGGGCTACGATTTTATCGGTGCCGCGTTCGCCGGCGTGACCGGCTTGCTGGGCGAGGCCGATCGCCCGCCGATTGTGCCGACGATGGCGATTGGCGACGTCTCGACCGGCGTCGCCGCCGCGATGGCGGTGGGGTATGCGCTGCTCAACGTCACACGCACCGGCAAGGGGCAATTCATCGACGCTTCGCTGCTCGACACCTACTTCCATATGCATGAGCTGGCGATACCGGTGGCTTCCATACGCGGCGAGAATTTCACGCCGCATCGTAACGGCTCGCAGCATCCCGCCGGCAGTCCAAGCGGCGTCTTCAAATGTACCGGCGGCTACATCATGATCCTGGTGCAGCAGCACGAGTTCCCGCGCATCTGTCGCGCGATGGGGCGGCCGGAGCTGGCCGAGGATCCGCGCTTTACGACCAACGGCCGGCGGGTAAAGAACAACGAGGCGCTCAAGCAGATTATCGAGGACTGGCTGGCGAACTTTCCGGATCGCGATTCGGCAGTGGCGGCGCTCGACCGTGAGCGAGTGCCATGCGGGCCGGTGCTGTCGATTCATGAGGCGATGGCTCATCCGCATCTGCGCGATCGCAAGACCGTGCGCAGGGTGCGGGATCAGCGTCTGGGCGAATTCGACCTGCCGGGGATGCCGGTCAGGTTCTCGGACTGGCCCGGCGAGACCGACCTCAAAGCCTCCTACGTGGGCGAAGACAACGCCAAGATCCTGCGCGAGATTCTCGGACTTTCCGACAGTGAAATCGCCCATCTCCACTCGCAGCAGGTTCTGCTCAAGCAGACGTCCGGGCAAACATCGTCCTGACCGGCGCGCTGATAGACCGCCCGCGGCACCCGCGCCGCGGGTGCACTTCAAATTGCGCACGAAGACCCAAGACTTCGACGCCAAGAACCAGTCCGCGCGGATGCGACCCGCCAAGCGCATACCGCCGGACCTAAACCGGAGGACCATAGAAGCAAATGGCAGAATGGACAGAGGAAATCACCCACGTTGCGGGGACTGACCTCGCTATTATCAAGGGCGGCAAGGGACGGCCGCTGCTCGTGTTGCACGAGGAACTCGGCCACCCTGGCTGGCTCAATTGGCATGCCGCGCTGGCCAAGGAACATTCAATCATCTTGCCGATCCAGCCAGGGCTGGGAAAATCGCCCAAGATCGACTGGTTAAGGAACATCCACGAGCTGGGTCTCTTTTACAGTTGGGTGCTGCGCGATCTCGACCTTGGACCGGTCGACGTGATCGGCTTTTCGACCGGCGCGTGGATCGCGGCGGAGATGGCCGCAATCAACGGCAAGCAGTTTCGCAAGATGGTGCTGGTCGCACCGATGGGCATCCATCCGCCCGAAGGCGACATCATGGACATCTTCGCGGTGACAGCGCACACCGAACTCAACGCCAGCGTGCACGACCATGACGCCACGCCCGAGTTCAACAAGCTTTATGGCGGCGAGCGCTCGCCTGAGCAGTTCGAGGCATTCGAAGAGGCGCGCACCGAGAACGCGCGGCTGACATGGGAACCGATCCTGCACAATCCGTCCCTGCCGCACTTCCTCGAAGGCGTCAAAGGGCTTCCCGTGCAGATTGTTTGGGGCAAAGACGACGCGATCGTCCCGGTGAGCGCGGCCGAGGCCTACCACAAGGCGCTCAAGAACACCGAGGCCAAGGTCACCATCTATGACCAATGCGGCCATCGTCCCGAAATCGAGAAGTCGGCCGAGTTCATCAAGCTGGTGCGCGAGTTCCTGGCGTAGGCCGCAGTAGCGTGAGCTGAAGGAGAATAGCCATGCATATTATGTATTTCACTGAGCGCCCCTATCGTGAAGTGCCGGAAGACGAGGTCATTCGCAACCGCAGTTTCTTCGGCGTGCCCAACTCGTTCTTCGACCCTCAGGTCGGCGCGCGGCTATACAACGAGTATCTGGACGAGTCGGTCTACGCCGAGGAGATGGGCTTCGACGCCATCATGCTCAACTAGCATCACGGCACGCCATTCTGCATGGGCGCCGTGATGAACGTCGAGGCGGCGATCCTGGCACGTATCACCAAGAAGGCGCGTATCGTATTGCTCGGCAATCCGCTGC
>JBOHWJ010000428.1:0-5235 GCA_050736495.1 Binataceae bacterium (SeqCode)
GTACTGTGGCTCGGGGTTGCGCATCTGTGGTACTCGTCCATGGGCAACGCGGTAATCACCGCCTCCAACGCCGCTGTGACGGAACTGTTTCCGACCGCGTTGCGCGGTACCATCATCGGGTGGCTTACGATTGTGGTGGCGATTGCGGCTGTCGTCGCACAGGCCACTATCGCGGCGCTCGCCGCACCGCTCGGTGGACTGTCCGTGGTGGTGGGCTATTTGGCGTTGCTCTCGGTCCCGAGCGCGATAGTCTGGGGATTGTTCATCGACGAGACGCGCGGGCTCTCACTCGAGGCCGCTGCTGGCGAGGATGAGGCCGCGCTGTGAGCGTGGCGCTCGGGTTCGATTTGCAAATATCTCTGTGGTGAAGCGTGAATTAAGTCGACCGTTCTTTGCTCTTGCGGCTCTGCTCGCCGGTGCGCTTTTTCTCGGCGCCTGTCCGCTCTATCGAAACACCTTCGGCGGCTTGCATCAGGAGTTCTGGTCCAAGACTCCCGCCCACCGATGCGCCGCGATAGCGGATTATTCACTCTCGGAACAATTGGACCTATATGTGCAGGGGCGCACGGAGCGAGAGCTGCCCGATCCGTATATTGTCGACCCGGTGGCTTCCAACGGAGCCAACATCGTTCCGCTGGTGGTCGAGCGCTTGAAACAGGATCGGTTGGACGACGATCGCCTGGCGCTCTTGTATTTGCTGGAAGTGATTTCGGCGAACAACTTCGATTTGAGCAAGGATTCGGGATTGCTGGCGACGTTGAACCAGGTCGCGGCGTCGATGAAAGATCCGGCCGCGCGATTACAGGCCGGCGAAACCATCAGGAAGATCGAGATCCGCAACTATCCGCTCGCCGAGCAACTGGAGATTTATCTCAACGGCGACGGACCTGATTCCACGGATTACAACCTCGAAGACGCCGTCGCTTCCAACGGAGCGGAGATCGTTCCGCTCGTCGTGGCGCGGCTGCGGCAGTCAAAATCCGACCTCACGCGACTCGACCTTATGAGCCTGCTGCTGCATGTCTCGCCGAAATATGATGACCTGAGAAAGGATTCAGCTTTGTTGGCAAACCTCAGACTGGTGGCGAGTTCGGTGAAGGATCCGTACTGGCGGCAGTCTGCCATGGATTCCATCAGCCAGCTTCAGGCCGGCACCCCCGCGAGAACGGTCTCGGCGTGCGAATAGCCGCGCCTACAAATTGTTCTTGTAGTCTTGCGCGACCGCCTGGTCGATTTTCGTGGCGACTCCGACGTCGTCGCCGGCTTTCGACGCCAGGTATTTGCCCCATGAAATTTCGACGCGCGCTCCCCAGCTTTCCGGCTGCCATAGCTGCGAGCGCAGAAAGGCCTTCGCGCAATGGAAGAAGCACTCGCGCACCGTTACGCGCATCACCATCAGCGCTGGATTGCCCCGCGCCGACATGCGCTCCAGCAAGGCCGGGTCGGCGAGCAGTTCCGCAGTACCGTTTACGCGCAGCGTCTCGCTGGTGCCGGGCAGCATGAAGATCAGACCAACCTGCGGATTGGCGAGGATGTTCTGAAAAGTGAAGAGCAGCTTATTGCCCTTGCGCTCCGGAAGGAGCAGCGTGCTGGCGTCGACCACCTCGACGAAGCCCGGCCCGTCACCTTTGGGCGCACAATCCTGATGGCCTTCCGCGTCGGCGGTGCCAAGTACCAGGAAGGGCGAACGACGGATGAAATCGATCTGCAGGTCGTCGAGCGCGCGCAGCAATTTCCGCGGCGTCATCGGATTCGGCACGCCCAGCCTCGAACGCAGTTGCTCGATGGTGGTGATACGATAATCTTCACCGTTTTCCATGTGGCCGCTCCTTCTGCTCGACTCTCTACCCTAATCGCCCTTTGCTCGATAGTCGAACGATAGTCGACGCCGCGTGAGCCGTGTCAGGCGCTAAATGATCTCCAGTTCCGCCTCGACGAATTCCTTGCGCGCGTCTTCCCATACGAAGGCCGTGGCGCGCACGAATTTTCCGCTCCGCACCGACATCACCATGTAAGTGGTATCCGGATAGTCAGGTTCATCCGGATCGAACGAGCATGCTTGCGCGCGGTCGGTTGCCGAGAAATAGGCGTCGTGGTCGGGATGGGAATGATAGACTACCAGCAGTTTCGCTTTACGGCGGTCGATTTCATTGAGCACCGCCAAATGCTCCTTGGGGTCCATCAGAAAGGCCGTGCGCGCGTCTCGCGTAAAGGCGGCCGGATCCTCGCTGTGCTTGCGGTTCTGGATATTCGTGATGGGCCGAACTTCTTCGCCGCCGCCGTCGCCAATGATGAAGCCACAGCATTCGTATGGAAACTCGCGCTCCGCCTGCGCGACAATCTGGTCGAGAGTGGTGCGCCTAATCGATGCCGGTTTCATTCGTCCTCCGCGCGTCGCTGTCTCCTTTATGAAAGACTCGCCGCGCCCATTCAACCACTCCTCGCCGTGCCGGTTCGCGCGGCTTGCCCGCGCCCGCGCTACCGCTGTAGGAAGTATTCCATGGAAAGGACAGCAATCCGTCTTGGTGGAGTCGAACTCAACTCCTCGGTGATGAACGCCTCGGGGCCGCATTCGGCCGAGAAGGGCGAGATTTTCGAACTTACCGCGCGCCATAACGGCGCCATCGTCTTCAAGTCCTGCAACATCGCGGGGCTGGAGACGCCGGAGAATCTCAAGAATCACGGCGTCGAGCATTTCGCGACGATCGCGCGCGAGCTGACGCCGCGCGGCAAGGTGATCGTCGCCAGCGTGGTCGGCAATACCGAAAATGAAATCGTCGAGGTCGCGACCACGCTCGATCGCGCCGGTGTCAAAATCATCGAACTTAACCTCGCCGACGACTATGTGCGGAATTCGGTCGCGCCGTTTGCCAACTTCGATCGCCTGAAAGCGCTGGTCGGCCGCGTGCGCGGCGAAATCGGCGCCACGCTCGCGGTAAAGGTGCCGCCCAGGCTCGCGATGGAACCGCGGGCGGTCGCCGATCTTTTCAAGTTGTTGCGCGTCGGTATCGCGGTATGCGCCAACGATTTGCCCAAGGACCTCGCCATCGACATAGACAACGGAGCGGTCAAGGGGCCCAAGCGCACGCTCTCGCAGGTTCACGCGTTCCATCAGGAGAGCGAGGGCCTGATCGACATTGTCGCGGTCGGTGGAATCAACGATGGCCGCGACGCTTACGTCGCCCATCTGACCGGCGCCAAGGCGGTGCAAGTCGGCTCGGCGCTAATCAAGGAGGGCGCCGGCGCGCTCGGCCGCATCGATCGCGAACTCGACGCGCTGCTCGGCGAGCATGGCAAGCGATCGGTGGGCGACGTTATCGGCCAGATCCACTTCGAAGGCTGAAGCCGCGCGCTTGTGCGAACGATCGAGAGTCAAGCTACCGCGGCTCCTTGGCGTAACAACTAAAAGCTTGACGCCGACGCGAGTGAGCGTTACTCGGGGGAGCATGACCAGGCACGGGTTGGCATTGGCGATGGCAATGTTACTAGGCGGTTGGTACTTGCTGCCGCCTCCGAATGTTTCGACTAAACAGGAATGCCTAACAGGAGACGAGAGCGCACCAGACGATTACGCCATATGTCTCGGCGACTGAGATTCGGAATTCATCGACCGTGACTGGCTCGACATCGTTGCCATCACTCTGCACCACGGTCATCGGCAAGCCCGGAATGCGAACGTCAAAAATCGACATCGAAAAGCCGTTGATGAACCGCAATCGGACCCGTTCGCGCGGACGAAAAATCGCGATCCATTTAGCCGCCGGCGGCCGTCCGTTGAGCAGATATGTATAAGTCGCTCCGCCTACGTCCAGGATGTCGGTGGGGTTCATGTTCATCTGCCCCACATCAGACGATCGGAAACGGTCACACCGTTATTTCCAACGTCGGAAAAAAACGTCCCGACGGTCCGCTGATGGTAGTTGTAAATAGTCGCTCCGTTGCTTGAGATTCGTCTAGACGGTCTCTGGATGATCGGGACGCGCGAACAGGATCCGATCGAAGCGGCCGAGCGGATTATCGCCGACATGCCGAAACGGCCTGAGATTCAATGCACAGGCTCAAAGGCCTTCTATAGTTCGATCAGCGATCGCATTACGCTGAATACTACGCTACGGCTCTGCATGATACCGTGCATTATGCCGACTTTCGGATTATGCCGCGTTGATCACGTAAACCATCTCAGGTGATGCGCGAACATCACATGAGATCGGCATAATTTCTCTAACGCTGATCTGGGATTCCCCCAATCCTCTTCGTTCTGACGGGGCCAGACGGAATTGGTTCTCATTCGTTGACGTTTAAGCTAAAAGCTTGCAGAGGAAAGTCGTCCAGCCTACACGAGCGCTGGATTGCGAGGGTCAGAGCGGAAATCCCGGATCGAAAACGAGGAGAAGACCCCGATGGCTCCGAAGTGGCAAGCAAAAGGCGATTATTTCGAAACCTGTAACTGCCAGACTCTATGCCCGTGCATCTTTCTGAGCCCTCCGACCGAGGGAAGTTGCAGCGTTCTGGTAGGATGGCACATCGAATCCGGCAAATTCGGTGATGCCGCACTGGATGGATTAAATGCCGCCGCACTGTTTTATTCGCCCGGAGCAATGCATCAGGGGGAACTGGAGCGCCGCGTTGTACCTGGATTCGCGCGCCTCGGCTCAACAGAGCGATGCTCTCACCAAAATTTTCTCAGGACAGGCAGGCGGTGCGCCAGCGGCTCTCCATCCGCTGATCAGCAAAGTGCTGGGGATAAAGAGCGCCGAAATCGCCTACCACGCAAGCGGCCGAACGCGTCGCATGACGATCCGAGACGTCGGCGAATCGGAGATCGAAGCGCTGGAGGGCGCCGGCGGCGCGGATGTCACGATCAGCAATCACCCGCTCGGAATCGCCCCCGGCCATCCGAGCACCGTCGCGCGCTCAAAGCAGCTCAGGTTTCGCGACCACGGTTTCACGATCGATCTCACAGGTAAGAGCGGGCAGTTTTCTCCCTTCACGTATGAAGGCTGAGTCTTGAACATGCCACCGCGCGCCGGCGCGGAGAGAGTCGCGGCGCGCTCAGTTGGGGCTGAGGGGGCAGTCATGATTCCCGCCCCCTCGCATGAGACTTCTCCATCTCGTGCCGGCCGGCCGCGCAACTTCCTTCGCGCGACCGCTTGATCGTATGCGGCGGGGATATCGGACCGACCTCGGGCAAGTCGCGCTGCATAAGACCAACTGATCACTCTCGCGTCGTTGCCC
>JBOHWJ010000429.1:0-1998 GCA_050736495.1 Binataceae bacterium (SeqCode)
AAGCTCCGCTAGGGGCGCTCGGAATGACCACACGACAGCTTGTGCAGAGCTTCGTTAGCGGGGATCGCTCCACGTGGGGGTTGACGAATTCCGCCGCCACGCCTCATCTGGTGGCGAGAAGGCGCACGGTCATTTTGACCGGGATATGTCGCGCCAGCACCAGCGGGTAGTCGCCGGATCGCCAAAAACCGTCGCCAACGCCATCGCGCGCGGGGCCGAAGAAACGGACAGCGGCATCATCACCGGCAATCTTCACGCCGGCAGCATGCCGCACTGGAAGACGATAAAGAACCTCACGCTGTTCGCAAAGGAAGTCATTCCGTTGCTGCGGGGAACGCGCGACCGCAGACATCGATCGCGGCTGTGGGACCGGCTCACGCCGCCACGTCCGCGCCGAAATGACCGGGTTGCGAGGAGCAACCACGCCGGGATGCGGTTCGCGCGTTCCGGCGCGTTTCCGCGCGTTTCAGCTAGATATATCATCCATCGCTGGTCTGTCTTGGCCTGAAGAGCCCGTACAGTCGCATTCGCGGTCCAGGCATTGATCTGCCGCTGAAGGGGCGGCTAGGTTTCCGTCGGCCAGACTTTCGCGCTTGACCCGCGTCTATTCCAACCCGCGCTTTCGCTTGTCGTGTGGCATCACTCCGACTCACGAGTCGGCGAGGCGGACCATTCGAGCGCAAGGGAACTGGAGGGTGTGCGCAAGCCGAATTCCGCCGATTGGCCAGTCGCGTCGAACGGGATTGCGGAAATATCGCTAAATTTTACTGCGGCGCCCTATCTACCATCTCAGATCTTCTTGAATCTCTTGCTAGTTTATAGATATTGATTGATGTCCTATCTCGTAAACGTATCCTGAAAGCGCTTGTGAAAGGGGAAAGCAACTCATGCGGATGAAACAACTTGTCGGCTACGGTGTGATGTTGAGCCTTGTCGCTTGGGCGGGAAGCGCGTGGGCGCAATCGGATTCGCCGAAAATTCCACGGTGGGCGGCGGTGGTTCATCGGCTCGCCCTTAAGGTTCACGATCGGGGGCCTGCGAGCCGCTCCACAGGAGTGTTTCCTCGGGAAATCCCTCAGGTTCTACGAAGCCCCGATCCTAGCGGCACGGTCGAAACCTACAATCTTGGTCCGAATACTCACACCGCGACCAATCCTTTTTTTCAGAGTTTGGGCACCAATGGCCGGGCGTGTGCCACCTGCCATGAACCGCGAAGCGCATGGGGAGTCAGCGCGGCTTCCATCCAGGAGCGTTTCGAGGAGAGTGGCGGCACAGACCCGATTTTCCGTCCGGTCGACGGCGCGACCTGTCCGAACGACGACGTGAGCACGATTCAGGCTAAACGCCAAGCCTACAGTCTATTGTTGTCTAAAGGCTTAATCCGAATCTTCCTGCCACTGCCTGACACTCAACTCGGATCCGATCCTCCGGTGCCGCGGGATTATGAGATCACGAACCTCAATGATCCTTACGGCTGCACTGATTTATCTTCAGGCGTGGTCTCGGTATATCGGCGTCCGCTGCCTGCGGCCAATCTGCGCTTTCTTACCGAGTGCCCACCGGGTGAAACCTCATGCTCGCCGCTGGCCGTGATGTGGGATGGAAGAGAGCCGAGTTTGGAGAGCCAGGCTATCAATGCGACCTTGGGCCACGCGCAAGGGCTCAACCCGCCCACCGGCGATCAGCTTGCGCGCATCGTGAACTTCGAATCCAACATCTACGACGCACAGGTGTTCGACAACGAGGCCGGTCCGCTGAACGCGCACGGGGCCAGCGGCGGCCCAGCGGCGCTATCGGCGCAGAATTTCTACATCGGCATCAATGATGTGCTGGGGGGCGATCCGCTGGCACCGGGAGTATTCACGCCCGACGTCTTCAGGCTTTATGACGCATGGCAGGACCTTACGGGTCCGGGCCGGCCAAACGCGGCGCGCGCTTCGATTGCCCGGGGTCAGAAACTCTTTAACGCCAGGCAGTTCACGATCAGCGGGGTAAATG
>JBOHWJ010000430.1:0-4318 GCA_050736495.1 Binataceae bacterium (SeqCode)
GACCTGGAGCATGGTCGAGTTAATGCTGCTCGGAGTGCTGGTCGCGCTGGTCAAGATCACCGACTACGCCACGGTGGTACCCGGCGACGCGCTGTTCATGCTCGGCGCGCTGGTGGTGATGCTCACAGCCGCGCAGGTCAATTTCGACCCCGACGAGGTCTGGAAGTCGATCCAATGGGCCAGCGAAGATCACCAGCAGCTCGAGCCGGCGCGCGATAGAATGGGGGGTGCGGATCGATGAGCGCGCCCGCGCTCACCGCGATGCGCGAAGGGCTCCAGAGCTGCGGCGCATGCGGCCTGCTCTCGCGCCCGGCGCCGGGCGAGGATCGTGGGCGATGCCCGCGATGCGACCACGCGCTCAGCTTCCGCAAGCCTCGCAGCATCCAGCGCACTTGGGCGTTCCTGATCGCCGCCGCGATCTGTTACATCCCTGCCAACCTCCTGCCCGTGTTGGCCACCACTACCGCCAGCGGCACCGAGACCGACACGATCCTGCAGGGCGTGGTGCTGTTGTGGTCGCCGAGCGGATGGCCGCTGTCGCTGATCGTGCTCTTCGCCAGCATCATGATTCCGAGCGCAAAGATAATCGCGCTGGCCTACCTGCTAATCACGGTCCAGCGCGGATCGATCGAGAACACCGAGCAGCGGATCCGACTCTACCGCACCGTTGAGCTGCTCGGGCGCTGGTCGATGGTAGACGTGTTCGTTGATACGTTCACCGCCGCGTTGATCCAGTTGCAACCCCTGATGTCGGTCGAGCCGGGTCCGGGGTTGTTTTTCTTCGCGGCGGTCGTGGTGCTCACGATGCTGGCGGCGGAGTCGTTCGATCCCCGCCTCATCTGGGACGCCGCAAACGAGACCGAGGTTCAGTATGCCTGAAGAGCAACCTCCGCGCCCCGCAGTGCCCGTGTCACGCGCGCTAACCGGGCGGCGGCGGGGAATTTCGATGGTCTGGATTATCCCGATTATCGCGGCGGCGCTCGGCGTATGGGTCGCAGTCAACCGGATACTCAGCGAGGGACCCGCGCTGACGATCGTCTTTCAATCGGCTGACGGACTGGAAGCCGGCAAGACCAAGATCAGGTACAAGGGCGTGGACGTCGGCACGATCACCAAATTCCGGCTCTCCGCCGATCACCATCAGGTGATCGCGACGGCCGCGATGGCGCCGGAGACCGGCGACTTTTTCGTGCAGGACACCCAGTTCTGGGTGGTGCGGCCACGCATCTCGGGTGCGAACGTGACCGGCCTGGGCACGCTCATCTCGGGGGCGTACATCGGCATGGAGATCGGGTCATTGAAAATGCCCAAGTACCGCTTCGTGGCGCTCGAAACGCCGCCCGTGATAAGCAGCGACGTTCCCGGACGTTACTACGTCCTCAAGGCCAGCGACCTGGGATCGCTCGACGACGGCACGCCGGTATTCTTTCGCCGCCTCCAGGTTGGGCGGGTCGCATCGTATGCGCTCAACTCGAGCGGGCAATACTTCGCCGTGAAGATCTTCATCAAGGCTCCCTACGATCAGTTCGTCACCCCGGACTCGCGCTTCTGGGAGGCCAGCGGAATCGACATGCAGCTCTCCGCGAACGGGCTGAGCGTGCAAACCCAGTCGCTGCTCTCGATCATGATCGGGGGAATTGCGTTCGAAACCCCTGACTCCAGCGAGACGGAGGCGTCGGCGCAGGCCAACAGCGCGTTCACGCTTTACGCGAACCACGCCCAGGCCTTCGAGCCGCCGTCGCGCAATCCGCAAACCTACGAACTGGTATTCAACGAGTCGGTGCGAGGTCTGTCGCCGGGCGCGCCGGTCGAACTTCGCGGCATCAAAGTCGGCGAGGTAGCCGACATCCGCGCGCAAATGAACGTCAAGACTTCGACCTTCTCGGTTCCGGTGACGATTCATTTGGATCCGCAGCGGCTGGGCGTCAGGATGCTTGATCTCAAGCGGGGAACCGGTCTCTCCGCGGTTCGCGAAAAACTGATCGACGCGCTGGTCGCACACGGCGTGCGCGCGCAACTGCGGACCGGGAACCTGCTGACCGGTTCCGCTTTCGTCGCGTTCGACTTCTTCCCCGACGCGCGGCCGGTAAAGATCGACTGGTCGCAGCACCCGGTACAGCTTCCGACCGTTCCGGGACAGCT
The DNA here is from genome assembly GCA_050736495.1 of Binataceae bacterium (SeqCode). Taxonomy (GTDB): domain Bacteria; phylum Desulfobacterota; class Binatia; order Binatales; family Binataceae; genus JBOHWJ01. Next base: position 2,143 of record JBOHWJ010000430.1, read on the forward strand.
CGAGGCGACCGAAGCGCGCATCAACAACATCGTCAACAAATTCAATTCGCTTCCGCTCAAGCAGATCGCCGACAACCTGAACAAGACCCTGGGAGATCTCGATCTGACCCTGATCAGCGCGCGCGGAACCCTCGATACCGCCAACACGATGGTCACGCCGAGCTCGGTCCAGCGCACCGAAATCGACCAGACCCTCCAGGAGGTCCGCCGCGCGGCGCGCTCGATACGCGTGCTGGCCGATTTCCTTGAACGCCACCCCGAAACGCTGCTGCGCGGCAAGAAGGGAGAGCCGAAATGACGGCGCGCCGAGTCGTAAACCTGATTGCCGCCGCGGCGCTCGCCACTGCCGCATACAGCTGCGGAATCTCGAAGCCCGCCCGCTTTTACACCCTTGATTCCACCGCCGCGCCAATCGGCGCGGCGCTCGCCAATGCGTCCGTGATGGTCGGGCCGGTCACCGTGCCCGCCTCGGTTGATCGCCCTGAGATAGTGGTGCGAGTCGCTCCGAACCGCGTCGATGTGGACGAATTCAACCGCTGGGCCGCGGCGCTCGATGACAGCATCGCGCGCGCGGTTGCGGGTGATCTGGCTGCGCAGTTGGGATCGCCCGACGTGACCACCGCGCCGCTGGCAAACTTCAACCCGGACTACCGCGTGATAATCGACGTCCAGCGTTTCGAATCGACTCCTGGCAAGTCCGCGCTGACCGAGGCGATGTGGACCGTCCGCAGCGCGGCCACTGGCGACGTGCGCTCGGGCCGCACCGTCGCGCAAGAGACCCCGCAGGGCGACAGCTACCAGGCTCTGGCGGCGGCGCACAGCCAGGCGCTCGCCATCGTAAGCGCCGATATCGCGGCCGCGATCCGAAGCGAGGCCCGCGACAAACACTAGCATGCGGAGTTGGAGCACATGGCCTGAAACCCAAGCATAGCGTTGCGGCAGATACCCGGAGCCTCCTACAGACAATTGGCGCCTCTTCTGCAATTTCGAGCGTTTTGGGCGCGATCGCTTCAACGCTGACAGGACGCGTCGCTGGAGATCTTGCGTTCCTGAAGGACTGCCAAAGCGAGAGCGACCTGTTCGAGATCAGCGATCTTACCCATTGAAAGTTAGTAGAGTGGCTTGGCTTTCTTACAGCAAGGTGACAACTCCCTACGTATTGTATGCGGGGAGAGGCGCGGTGCGCCGATGACGGGCGCCATCTCAAGCGTGATGGGCGCCTCCTGAAATCAGCTCTCCATTATCTGCCCAAATGTGACGTCTATCGCTCTCCGCCTGGCGCGGAACGAGCCGCTGCCGATCATACCGGTCGGCGCTACCGGCGGTATCGCGTCGGCGCTTGAGATCAGGGTGAACGGCGGGCGCGCTGCACCAGTTCCAGCGAGGGCCGCACCCTCAAGCGTCAAGCAGCGGACGAGTTCAAGGAGTTGATGGCACGGGTATTGAGCCAGCCCGCCGCGCGCGCCAAGTACCAGCGCGGGTGCTCCACCATTGCGCCACCGTCAGCATCGATGGTGAAGGTCATTTCAGTCCGACTGGACCCAATCAGCTCTGGGTCGGCGATATCACATACATCCGCATCGCAGGCGGGTTCGTGTATCTCGCCGTGATTCTGAACGCATGGTCGCGTCGAGTGATTGGCTATGCGCTCGGTCGGCAGATCGATACGCGGCTTGCCTTGGCGGCACTGCGGGCGGCAATTAAGATGCGACGGCCACCGCCAGGCTGCATTCATCATTCGGATCGTGGAGTGCAGTACGTCGCCGAACCCTATCGCCGCGTACTCGTCGACCACGGCTTCGTCGGATCGATGAATCGCCGCGGTAACCCATATGACAAGGGCAAAGCCGAGAGTTTCATGAAGACGATTAAATGTGAGGAGGTCTAACTCAGTGACTACCGAACTCATACTGACGTGCTGGCGACGCTTCCCCGCTTCATCGAAGAGGTTTACAACACCCGCAGACTGCACTCGGCGCTGGGCTATCTCGCGCCGGCGCAATTCGAGCCGAGATGGAGCTCGGCCGCCACGTGGGCCGCTGGTCCAGCACAGGGAGTGCTGGCCGGCGCGGCGCATTACGCGTCGACCTCGGATCCAAAACCTTCAATGCTTTCCGCTCCGCCCTCGAACCGGGTGGAGGGCGGCGGCGGAAAGCTGTTAACAGAGTCGATAAAA
>JBOHWJ010000431.1:0-7038 GCA_050736495.1 Binataceae bacterium (SeqCode)
TCTCCTGGATGCGCAACCTGCAGGACTGGTGCATCTCGCGCCAGCTATGGTGGGGCCATCGGATTCCCGCCTACTGGTGCGAGCGCTGCGCCGATCCCGAACCCATAGTCGCCGAGGAGCGGCCGACGGCCTGTCCCAAATGCGGCGGCGACCTGCGCCAGGACGAGGACGTACTCGATACGTGGTTTTCCTCGGCGCTGTGGCCGTTTTCGACGCTCGGATGGCCCGAACAGACCGCGGACCTCGCGAAGTATTATCCGACCAGCCTGCTCATCACCGGCTTCGACATCATTTTTTTCTGGGTCGCGCGCATGATGATGATGGGGCTGCGCTGCATGGACCGGGTGCCCTTCCGCCATGTCTATATAACGCCGCTGGTGCGCGACCAATACGGCAAGAAGATGACGAAGTCGCGCGGCAACGTCGTCGATCCACTGGAGATCATGGAGCGCTATGGCACCGACGCGGTACGTTTCACGCTGGCGCAACTGGCGGTCCAGGGACGCGACCTGATTCTCTCGGACGGTCGGCTGGCGGCGTCGCGCGCATTCGCCAACAAAGTCTGGAACGCCGCACGTTTCGTGATGATGAACCTCGAAGGCGCGCCGCAACCGCTGGCATCGGTGGCAACGCCGAAACTGGGGTTGGCCGAGCGCTGGATCCTGAGCCGCCTCGACAATGCCGTCCGCGAAGTCACCGCGGCGATCGACGGCTACGAATTCAACAACGCGGCGATGGTGGTTTACCAGTTCGTCTGGCACGAATTCTGTGACTGGTATATCGAGCTTTCCAAGGAGCCGCTCAAGACGGATGGCGAACGTCAGGCGGCGGCGCGTTACGTGCTGGTCCGTTGCTTCGACCATTTGCTCAGGCTGCTGCATCCGTTCATGCCCTTCATTTCGGAGGAGATTTGGCAGGCGCTGCGGCCGTATATCGGCGAGCCGGACCTCGCGCCGCATCTGGCGGTGGCGAAATTCCCCATACCTGCCGCCGAGAGCTATCTCTCGGCCGACGAAGATATCGCCATGAACCGCTGTATCGGCGCGACGCAGGCGGTCAATTCGCTGCGCGCGCTGGTTGGCCATCATCCGGGGCAACGCGTCACCGCGGTGCTGCGTCCAGCCAATGGCGGCGACGTTGACGGACTCGACGCGTGGAAGAACTATGCAATGACGCTCGGCAAGGTCGAGCGGCTGAACGTTCTCCAGACGTCAGCCGCAAGGCCGGATCGAATAGTGTTTTCGCCGCTCGGATGGGCGGAAATCGGTGTCGAGGCGCCCGAGAATTTCGATTTCAATAAAGCGCGCAGCCATCTGCGCAAGAAACTCGACGAGGTCAAAGGGCATCTTCGGCGTCATCAGAGCCGCTACGAAAACCCGGGCTTCCGCGCCAAGGCGGACCCCGAAACCGTCACCGAGGTATGTGAAAAAATCATCGAGCTTCAGATGCAGGAGAAAGTCCTCGAAGGCCAGATCGGACAACTGAGCTGAACCAACGCAACGGGGCGCGAACGTGGAACTGTTTCGGCAACTCGACCTCACCGATGTGATCCGGCGTGCGCTCGCCGAGGATGTTGGCCAGGGCGACATAACTACCGCCGCTACCGTCGCGCCCGGCCAGCCCGGCCGGGCGCGGATCACCGTCAAGGAGCATGAGCGTATCGTCTTCTGTGGTGGTACCGTGCTCGCACGAGTGTTTGAGTTGACCGGGGTCGAGGCGAAGCGGTGCGCGCTCGCGAGCGAAGGCACGTGGCTTGCGCCCGGCGCTATCGCGGCGGAGATCGAGGGCAGCCTCGCGGGTCTGCTGATCGGTGAGCGAACCGCGCTCAATTTCATCCAACTGATGTCGGGTATCGCGACGTTGACGCGCCGCTACGTCGACGCGATCGCGGGAACGCGCGCGCGTATCATCGACACCCGCAAGACTCATCCGGGCCTGCGTGCGCTCGAGAAATACGCCGTCCGCGCCGGCGGTGGCGCCAACCATCGCTTCGGTCTCGATAGTGGCGTTTTGATCAAAGAGAACCATATCGCCGCCGCTGGCTCGATTCGAAAGGTCCTGGAGGACGTGCGCAAGCTCGCGCCGCATACGCTCCGCGTCGAAATCGAATGCGAGACGCTGGCGCAGGTAGATGAAGCGATAAAAGCCGGCGCAAGTGCGATTCTGCTCGACAATATGGACCCCGACGACATGCGCCGCGCGCGCGTGATCGTTGGCGATGGCGTCATTCTCGAAGCCTCGGGCGGAATCACGCTGGAAACTGTGCGCGCCGCCGCCGAGGCGGGCGTCGACCTGATTTCCGTCGGCGCGCTGACCCATTCGCCCAAGGCGATTGATCTCAGCATGCGCATCGCCGCCGCCTGATTCCTTCCGATTCATTTCCGGCCGGACTAGGCTGAAAATTGGGCCGAACTGAACGATAAGAATCGGGGATAGGCTCGGAGGCCAGATGGCGCGGAATCCTTACACGGAAATCGAGGGCGGCCAGCCCGGCCATATCGGATGGCGCGTTCATTATTTCGACGAAGTCGGATCGACCCAACGGATTGCCGCCGAGCTGGCGGAACAGGGCGCCGACCAGGGCCTGGTAGTGATCGCCGAAAGCCAGAACGCGGGGCGCGGCCGCATGGGCCGCCAATGGCATTCGCCGCCCGGCGTCAATCTCTACATGACGATCGTCCTGCGGCCTCGAATACAAATTGCCGAGGTGCCGCGTCTGAGCCTCGCCGCCGGAGTCGGCGCGGCGGAAGCGCTGGAAACGGTCGCGCCCGGCATGGTCGCGCTCAAGTGGCCTAACGACCTATGGCTCAAAGGGCGCAAGACTGGCGGCATTATTGCCGAGGCGGTCACTGACGGGCGCCAGCAGCTTGCATGCGTCCTGCTCGGGATCGGGATCAACGTCAATCTCGCCGCGGCCGACATTCCGGCCGAATTGCGCGACCGTGCGACTTCGGTGCGCGCCGCCATTGGCCGCCCCTGTGACCGCATCGAACTCGCCGCAACTCTTTTTAATCGGCTGGACTGCCGCTATATGGAGACTGAAACTAACGGCTTCGGCGCCGTGCGTGCGATCTGGGAGCGCTATTCAGCCTTGACCGGCAAGTCAGTGGTTATTGTCGACGGCGGCACGCGGCTTTCCGGCACGGTGCAGGGAATCGACGCCGACGGCGCGTTGCTGCTCAATGTTGACGGCCGGGTCAGGCGGATTATGACGGGCGACGTCAGTGTCGAAGGGGCCTACGCATAAAGCGCGGAGAGCGCTAAGATCAATAATTGGAGTTTTACCGCAGGGCGCGGAGACTCCAAATGAATCCGGCCGCGCGGAACAGATGGCAACATTCGACGACATAAACTTCAGAGGTGAAGCGTTATGGCTGTGGAGGAAATCGGGCGGTTAAGAACCATCGCGATCGTTGGCCAGGGTGGTACCGGCAAAACCCAATTGGCCGAAGCGATGCTCTTCACCGCCGGCGCGACAAGCAGGCTCGGGCGTCCTGACGACGGCACCGCCGCGATGGACTTCGAGCCGGAAGAACTCTCCCGTCACATCTCAATTAGCTCTTCGTTCCATCATCTCAACTGGAAAAAGACTGAAGTGGTCTTCGCTGATACGCCCGGCTATGCGGCGTTCCTGCCCGACAGCTTCGCCACTTTGCAAGCGGTCGACAGTGCGATTTTCGTCGCGACCGCGGGTGGCGATTTGAAGGTCGAATCGGAAAAGATCTTTGAGGAGATCAACCGGCGCGGTATACCGCGAATTGCGTTTGTGTCGCGCCTCGATCGCGAGCGGATGAGCTTCGATGCGGCGTTCAATGATCTTGAAAAGGCGCTCGCGGCCAAGCCGGTAGCGATCACTCTGCCGATTGGCGAGGAGGCGGCTTTCGCAGGCGTTATCGACCTGTTCGCGATGAAAGCGCTGCTCTATGGTGACGCCGGCGGCAAGCCCAGAGAAGAGGAGCTTACCGGCGATCTCAAACAGCGCGCCGAGGAAGCTCGCACACGCCTCTGCGAGGCGGTGGCCGAGACCGACGACGCGTTACTCGAAAAATACCTCGACAAGGGCGAACTCAGCGAGGACGAGTTGCGAGCAGCGCTGCGCGCGGCGGTCCTGGAATGTAAGTTGACGCCGGTGTTGTGCGGTGCGGGTGCGAAGAATATCGGCGCGGGACCGTTGCTCGACGCCGCCATCACGCTGTTGCCGGCGCCCAACGAACGGCCCGCCGTCAAAGGCGTGACGGCGGCCTCCAATGGCGCCGTGCCGACTGAACGCAAACCCGACCCTGACGCGCCGTTCTCGGCTTTTGTGTTCAAGACCGTCATCGATCCATTCGCCGGCAAGCTCTCGATTTTCCGCGTCGTCTCGGGCCATGCCGTGAGTGATGCCACAGTGCTCAATTCGACCCACGGCTCCAAGGAACGCTTCGGCCAGTTGCTGCGCATCGAGGGCAAGAAGCAGACACCGCTTTCGACCGCATTACCAGGTGAAATCGTGGCCGTGGCCAAGCTCAAGGACACCACCACCGGCCAGACTCTGTGCGACGACAAGGCGCCGATCGTATTTCCGGTACCGGAAAAGGCGCCACCCGTAATCTCCTTCGCCATCCGGCCCAAGACGCGTGGCGATGAGGAACGTTCGTCACTCGGCTTGCAGCGGCTGGTCGAAGAGGATCCCGCGCTGCAAATGCATCGCGACCCGCAGACGCATGAGATCATTCTGTCCGGCACGGGCCAGATGCATATCGAGGTGACCGTCGAAAAGCTCAAGCGCAAGTTCAACGTCGACGTGGAATTGCAGGCGCCCAAAGTCCCTTACAAGGAAACCATCAAGGGACGCGCCGAGGCGCAGGGCAAATACAAGCGTCAGTCGGGCGGCCGCGGCCAGTACGGCGATTGCTGGCTCAAGGTCGAGCCGCTGGCGCGCGGCGGCGGCTTCGAGTTTGCCGATGAAATCGTCGGCGGCTCCATCCCGCGACAGTTCATCCCTTCGGTCGAAAAGGGCGTGCGCAACACCCTCAATGAGGGTCATCTCGCCGGCTATCCGGTAGTCGACGTAAAGGTGACGGTTTACGAGGGCAGCTATCACGAAGTCGACTCCTCCGATATGGCTTTTCAGATCGCCGCCTCGATGGGATTCAAGGCCGCGATCGACAAGGCCAGACCGGTGTTGCTCGAACCGATCATGGCGATCGAAGTGAGCTCGCCCGATGAATGCATGGGCGACGTTATCGGCGACCTTAATTCCCGGCGCGGGCGCGTGCTCGGGATGGAGACCAAGGGGCACGGCCAGGTGATCAAGGCGCTGGTGCCGATGGCGGAAATCATGAAGTACGCGCCCGACCTGCGCTCGATAACCTCGGGGCGCGGGTCGTTCGAGGCGCGCTTTTCGCATTACGACGAAGTCCCGGCGCATGTCGGCGAGAAGATCATCAAGGAGACCAAGGAGGCGCACGAAGCCGCCAAAGCACACGCTCAAGCCTGAAACGCGGGGCGCGCGCGCGTTGCGGCCGTGGTGGAGCGGGCGCCCGCCCATACATATATAATTCGCGATGTCATTCGAGTTTCGACGATGGCACCGCTGGGAAAGGCGTTAATATTCTTGGGGCTTGCGATCGCTGTGATCGGGCTCCTGCTATGGAGCGCCGGATCGTTCGCCTCGATACCATTTCTGGGCCGGCTGGGGCGGTTGCCGGGTGATATCTACGTGCGTCGCGGCAGCTTTAGCCTCTACTTCCCAATCGCCACCGCAATCATCGTGAGTATAGTAGTATCGTTGCTGCTTGCCCTGTTGAGGCGCTGAGCGGTGGCCGAAGCGAACACAGCCCAAGAACAGAACCGGGACCTCGCGCTCAAGGACGCTGAGATCAAGCGGCGCCGGCGCGAGCTTATCGCGGTCGGCGTCGCCTCGGCCACGCTCATCGCGTTCGTATTCGCGCAGACCGAGCTGCCGCCGTTGACCTCGCATACTTCGCTGGTCTCCAACCTCGTCGTCATTCTGCTGTTCGACTTAAGCTTCCTGCTGCTCGGCCTGATGTTGTTGCTGGTCGGGCGCAATCTGGCCAAAGCTATCTTCGAACGCCGTCGCGGACTGATCGGGTCGAAGCTGCAGGTGCGGCTGGTGTTCGGCTTTATCGCGGTGGCGCTGGTACCGAGCGCCTTTTTGCTTTACGTCGCCGGCACCTTCCTCCATGCCGACATCGACAGTTGGTTCAATCCCGAATACGAACGAGTGCTCGACGATTCGCTGGAGATAGCCAAGGTCTACTACCTGAACTCGGCCAACAACGCCGCCCATTTCGCGCGCGTGCTGGCCGAGCACGTTGCCGCCAAGAACCTGCTTGAACCTAAAAATCGCGGCCAACTTCATGCATTTCTTGAAAACGCGCAGCAGGAGTACAACCTCGGCACCATCGAGGTGTTCTCGTCAAATCGAAGCCTTCTGCTGCTGGTGCTGAGTCCGCGCACGCCAACCGGAATTGGCGTCTCGCCCGACTCGCCGCTGTTGAGCGGCACGCTCACCGGCCATGCGATGACGCGCACCGACCGCTTCGGCGAATCCGACGTCATCCGTGGTTCCGCGCCGATTTATGCCTCGTCCGAATCCGACAACGTGGCCGGCGCGATCGTGGTCGATTACTACCTGCCCAAGAGCCTCGCCGCGAGCGCCGCCGGCATCTCGCACACCTTCGAGGAGTATTTTCAATTGCGCATCCTGCGCCAGCCGATCATGCACAGCTATATTCTTGCGCTGGTGCTGATAGGTCTGGCGGTGGTGCTGCTGGCGAGCTGGTTCGGCATCTACCTGGCGCGTGGCATCACCGGGCCGATAAGACTGCTGGCGCAAGGCACGCAGGCGGTCGCGGGTGGAAACTTGAACTACGAAATCGCGCCGGTCGGCGATGACGAAATCGGTCACCTGGTGAACTCATTCAACCGCATGACGGCTGATTTGCGCACCTCGCGCGCGGAATTGGAGCGCCGCCGCCGCTACACCGAAACGCTGCTGCGCAATGTCTCGGCTGGCGTGGTCGGGCTCGATCC
>JBOHWJ010000432.1:0-2966 GCA_050736495.1 Binataceae bacterium (SeqCode)
TCCTCAACCCCACGCAGATCTATCGCAGCGCTGCCGCACCGCTGGCGCGGCGGCTCGATAAGTTGGTCGGCAAGACCATCGGCTTTCTCGGCAACGGCAAGGCCAACTCGCGCCTGTTGCTGAACGATGTCGAGGAGTTCATGCGCGCGTCGGGCGCCGTCTTCGAGGCGGTTCGTTTCGACAAGGAGCATTCCGGCGTTGCGGTTAACCTGGCGGCGCTTGCGCGATGCGACGCAGTAATTACCGCGATCGGTGATTGAGGGTCGTGCACGTCGCGGAGTCTCCGCGACGCCATCGAGGTCGAGGGCAAGGGCATTCCGGCGACGCTTATCTGCACCGACGAATTCGGTTACCAGGCGCGCGGTGAGTCGCGCGCGCTCGGAATGGGCGCGCTGCCGTTCGTGACCGTACCGCATCCACTGGCTGACAACTCGCCTGGGCAGGTGCGCGAGAAGGCGCGCGCAATTGTCGACGAATTGATGCGCACACTTACCGACCCCGCGGAAAGGGTGGCGCGCGAATACGCTTCGCGTTTCGTCCAGAGCGAGTCCACTGAAGAGTCCGCGCGCATTCGTGTCGGTGATTCACTCGAAGCAGTCAATCAATGGTTGTACGAACATGAGATCGGCGACGGTCTGCCAGTTATTCCGCCTACGCCCGAGCGGGTGGCGGCGATGCTGCGATTTAGCGATCGCGACCCGGCGGAGAACCTCGGCGCGATGCCGCCGCGGTATGGCGACGCCACTGTGGAGAAGGTAGCGATCAACGCCGTGATGGCGGGGTGCGCGCCGGAGTATCTGCCGGTGCTCGTCACGGCGGTCGCCGCGATACTGGAGCCGCGCTTCAATCTTTACGCGGTGCAAACCACCACTCATCCGTGCGCTCCGCTGGTAATCGTAAACGGTCCAATCGCAGGCGAAATCGGCATCAACTGCCGCTACAATGTGTTCGGCCCCGGTCACCGCGCCAATGCGACCATCGGCCGCGCGATTCGCCTGATGTTGCTCAATCTCGGCGGCGCAATGCCGGGTGTGCTGGACCATGCGACCCAGGGACAGCCCTCCAAGTACAGCTTCTGCATCGCCGAAAATGAGCACGAGAATCCGTGGGAGGCGCTGCACGTGGAGCGCGGCTTCAAACCCGGAGTCAGCACCGTGACGGTTTGCCCGGTCGAAAACCCGCACAATATCAACGACCATGTGAGCCGCACTGCCAAGGGCGTGCTGACGACGATTTCCTCCGCGATGGCCGGGATGGGCAGCAACAACGCTTACCTGTTCGGCGATCCGATTCTGTGCCTCGGTCCCGAACACGCCGCCGTAATCAGCAATGACGGCCTGGGCAAGGACGACATCCGCAAATTCCTGTTCGAGCACGCCCGCACGCCGCGCGAACTGTGGAAATCGGCGGGTTCGTTCGGACTGTATACCGAGCACGTCAGCGTATTCGAGGGCGAGAGCTCGATTCCGCTGGTCAAACGGCCCGAGGATTTCGTAATAATCGTGGCGGGCGGTCCAGGCCGCCATTCGTCGTGGCTGCCGACCTTCGGACAAACCACGCTATCGGTGACCAAGGCGATAGCGCGCAAAGACGGGACGCCGGCCGATTCGATAGGGGCGTTCAGAAAATAGTAATTGAGTGACTATTGGGGACACAGCATGAAAATAGGCCTGCTGACGACCGTTAACGAATACAGCGTCGATCCGGCGAGTCTCGCGCGCAAGGCCGAAAGCCTGGGCTTCGAGTCGCTGTGGCTGCCCGACCATCCGGTGATGCCGGTGCACGCCGACACACCGTTGCCCGAAACCCCGCCGGGCGAGGGGCAAATTCCCCAAGTCTACTCGCACATGTGCGATCCGTTCGTCGCGCTGGCGATGGCGGCGGCGGTGACGACGCGGCTCAAGCTGGGGACTGGCGTATGTTTAGTGCCCGAGCGCAATCCGCTGCTGACCGCGAACGAACTCGGCACGCTCGACGCTTTTTCCAACGGGCGCGTGCTGTTCGGCATCGGCGCCGGATGGCTCAAGGAAGAATCCGAAATGCTCGGCGCCGACTTCCCGCATCGATGGGGGCAGACCCGTGAGTACATTGCCGTGATGCGCGAGTTGTGGACCAAGGACGAGGCATCGTTCGAGGGCAAATACGCGAAGTTCGGCCCGGTGCGCTGCAACCCCAAGCCCGTGCAAAAAAGCGGACCGCCGGTTTTGATCGGCAGCAAGGACAAAAATGCGCTCCGATGGGTCGCGCGATGGGGCGACGGCTGGTGCCCGATATTTCTTTCGCCCGCGGCGCTCAAGAGCGACCTCGAGAAGCTGCGCGCCGAATGTAAGACCGCCGGCACCGCTTATGACCGGCTCGATATCACGATAATGAAGCGCGGGCTCAAGGGCGACCGCGCCGCGGTGCAGGACGGTCTCAAGCAATATGAGGACGCCGGCGCGCAGCGCTTCGTGCTGCTGCTGGTGGCCGATCGTTTCGACGCGCGGAGCTACGATAGCGTGCTCGAACGTTTGGCCGCACTCTACGTGTAATCGGTCCTGAAAACAGGCCGGCGATGCGAATATCCAGCCAGCGGGCGTGCGCAAGCACCCGACGATTCGAAGTCCGCGGCTGAGTCACAGGCGCAGGAGACAAACATGGCTCTCGATCCCCAGATGAAGGCCCTGCTCGATCAGATGGCGGCCGCCAAGCTTCAGCCGGTGCACAAGCTCACGCCGGCGCAGGCGCGCGAGCAGATGTCGCGCCGCGCGGCGCAGGGAGACCCGGTGGCGGTGGGGCGCGTCGAGGATCGGAAAATACCGGGGCCGGCCGGTGACATCCCAGCCCGGATTTACACGCCCGAAGGCAACGGGCCATTCGGTGCACTCGTTTACTTTCACGGCGGCGGATGGGTCGTAGGCGATATCGCGATGACCGACCAGCCATGCCGGATGCTGACCAAGGCGTCCGGATGCGTGGTGGTATCG
>JBOHWJ010000433.1:0-3068 GCA_050736495.1 Binataceae bacterium (SeqCode)
GATTCTGGCAGGCGGAAAAAAAAGCTGGCGGCCGCCGCGGAATATCACTACCGAAGAATTTTCGTCGTTGGTCGCGCTCATTGAAACTCGTCACGCTGCGATTGTGGGACCGATGCTGTGCGCCTACGGATCATGCCGCGTTTCGCACGATGCGGACCAGAGCTCCGCAGACGATGCGCAGGTCGAAGATCAAGTTCAGGATCAGGAATAATAAAGGAAATAATGGCTCATCTCAATTCGTTGTCAATTTGTGCGCGGATTACACTCGATATGCATAACCTCAACAGCGAAGGGACCGAGGGCAATCAGCAACAGACGCGCATGGTCCATATCATCGATCAGACCGGCCGCCGTGCGATCGTCAACGCCGTCAGTGGAGACATGTTCAAGCATATCCTGGTCGAACACTTGGTGCCCTTGTTGCAAGACGCGGAACAGTTCCTTTCACCGGGCGCCAAGGTCTATTCCGCCGACCGCATAAATGAGTTGAACAAGCCCTTCGAGGAATTTTGCGCAGGCAAGGTCACTGAATCCGAAATTATGACGCGGATGCTCACGGAATGCAGCCTCACTGATATGGCGGGAGCGCTGGTTACGCGCGGCCGCTCTGTCGGGCGCAAATCCGTTGCGGAGTTCGGATGGGTGGTGGGTCTTCCGTCAAAGGCTGACGGCGAGCCGCTCACCGCCACCGAACAGTACTTCCATGTCAAGTACGCACCCGAGGGACGCGGGGTGTCCACTGGTAGCGATACCGTTTCCGGCAAACAGGCGATCTTTCATCGCCCCGCCTCTTCCGGTGTCTATGCTCTCATTTGCAACCTTGATCTGTACCGTATCGGGCTTAACGACATCACGCGCCAGTATGTGGTCGATGCCGCCTCACGTCAAAGACGCGCCACCGCCCTCATCCACGCGCTGGCCGCGACCCTGCTCAAGCCGTCCGGTGCGCAACGCAATACCCAAAACCCTCATATAGTCAATTGCGAAGGCGCCATCGCCACCTCCGCGACGTCGTTACCCGCGCCCACCGTCAGCCCCCTCCACGACGAATATCGCAATCAGATGGGAAGGGCCGCCGACGTGTTGAACGGCATCAAGCCCGATGGCGTGCGTGTCATGCAATTCGAGTCACTGGCCGACGGCGTTCGTGTCCTGGCTGATCTCGCCAGCGGCGTCGAACTCCCGAATTAAGATCATGGCACCCAAAGCTAAAGCCGTAAAATCCAGCGACGACGGCTCCCGCGCCAATCGCATCGCGGATCTCCAGTGCACCGATCCCGTGGCCGGTCTCCCCGGCCCGGGCCGATGGCTCATTGCCGAATTCGAGCCGACATCCCTATTTTCGCTCAAGATCAGTCTCGCAACCAGTTCAGTCGGACGCACTCTCGTCATTCCGACTCCGTACGCGATCAAGATGGCCCTGGTTGATGCCGCCTTTCGGGCTGGCCTGCCGGAGCCCGATTGCGATGCGTTGCTACGCGACCTCGTCGGCGTCGAGGTCCGGATAGAGCCGACCCCAACGGCCATCATTACTCATACCTTCGTGAAGGTTCGCCAGGAATCACGCGATCCAAATTCTCTGAGCCCCTACAATTCAACCATCGCCTATCGCGAAGTCGCCTATCTGCATGGACTTACTAGATGGGCTTTCGATCTTGCGGGGGGCGACGATGCCCTCGCTGCCAGGTTGACCGGACTCCTGCCGTTCGTCTGTTATATCGGTAAACGAGGCTCTTTCGCCCGCTTCGTCCGCTTGTATCGCGCGATCGAACTCGGCTCCGAATTCACGCAACCAATTGTCCGAACCGGTCTGTGGAGTCCTCCTCGACGAGCTCACTTCGTTCCACTCGACGATTTCGGCCCTGATGCTGACCTCGAAACGCTCAGCTCCTATACCCAAAAACGCCCACGACGAAATCTGCACCGCCGCTTCATCGAGACAATAGTTCCAGTTGGAATCGTCAATACCGGACCGGGATTCACTATCTACAACCGTGAATGACTAATGAGCGAATCATCGAGGGGAATCAATGGACAGCGTAATCGTCTCTGACTATGGCGTGATGCTGGCCAAAAAGGGCGATCGCCTCGTCGTGCGCGGCCCCAAGCCCAAGCTCGAACTGATCGAGGGCGGCCCTCAACTCTTCCTCCCCCTTGGAGTTGATAATCGGCGCCCTACCCTGACTGTCGTCACGTCCAACGGTGAAAAGAATCCTCCTGAGCCACTCCGGCATCTCGGCGCCAACGGTGCCGCCCCGCGACTTTCGACCGTTGATACCAGATCCGATATCACGTAAGAATGAGGGCGAAGGGCGTCATTTTCATGGGCGAGAGCCGCGAGCACCTCAGACGCTTTCCGAAAGATCGCCCGCGCGGTCACCGGTCAGGCTCTATACCATGCGCAGCTCGGCAGCAAGCACATTAACGCCAAGCCGCTTAAAGGCTTCCACGGAGCGGCGGTGATGGAGATCGTTGCGGACGCGGAAGGTGACGCATATCGCGCCGCCTACACTGTGCAGTTCGCAGACGTCATTTATGTCTTGCATTGCTTTCAGAAGAAATCAAAGCGAGGCGCCAAAACCCCGCAACATCACATCGAGATGATACGGCGCCGCCTGAAAATGGCCCAGGAGAATCATGCGCGAACGCGGAAAGAAACCGCCAATTAAAGCGACACCCAGCTCCGGCAATGTTTTCGCCGACCTCAATCTGCCCAATCCCGACGAATGGCTGGCGAAAGCCGAGCTGGCGCGGCGGATTAGCGACCTAATAGATCAGCGCGGACTCAGCCAGCGCCAGGCCGCGGCTTTGCTCGGCGTCAAGCAACCGCAAGTTTCCGCCGTAATGCGCGGACTCCTGGAGGGCTTCACGACGGACCGCCTGTTCCGTTTTCTGAACAAGCTCGGACAGGAAATAAAGATCGTGGTGCATCCGGCTGCGAAAAAGAAAAAACGCGGCTCGATAAGTGTCGAAGCGGCTTGATCTCCTCATTCTGGGGCCAGCCGATTTGCTAACTCGGGGGGAGCAACGATGAACTCTGTAATCGTCTCTGACTATGGCGTGATGCT
>JBOHWJ010000434.1:0-4715 GCA_050736495.1 Binataceae bacterium (SeqCode)
GCGCGCATCCTCGGCGTCGAAGGAACGACCTTCATCGAGGCCGACCTGCGCCGTCTCGACCATCTCGAACTCGGCACCTTCGACCAGGTCATCTGCTTCGAGACCATCGAGCATATTCTCGACGACCGCAAACTGATCGCAGATCTCGCGCGGCTGCTCGAGCCCGGCGGCCGTCTGCTCCTCACCACTCCCTTCAAGCACTGCCCGCCACTGCTCGGCGACCGGCTTTCCGACCACGAGGACGGCGGCCACGTGCGCTGGGGCTATACCCATGCGGAATTGCGCGCGCGGTTCGCACCCTATCGACTGACGCCGCAGGCGGAGGAATTCGTCAGCGGCGTCCTATCGCAATCCATCACCAACCTTATGCGCCGGATTACACGCGTGAATGCGCGGCTGGCATGGGCGGTGGTTGCGCCGCTGCGGGTGTTACGGATCCTCGATCCGTTGATCACCAGCGTGACGGGCCGGCCGACGGCCAGTATCGCGGTGGTGGCGGTCAAATCCGCCGAGGCTTGACGGCCGCGACCGCCTCCGCAATCCGTACGTGGCGCGCGACCTGCCGGTTCCGTAATCGCGCCAATGTCGCTGGAGTGCGCGTTGGCAGCCTCAACGCCGTCACCACCGGACATGTCCGTCGTGACGGCGGAGTTTGTGCCCGATGGGTGGACCGCGCTAAACAGGAGATGATTTCGTAACCCATTCCGACTGTCGGAGGAATCTCGATGTTGAAGCTCTACGGTACTTCCAAATCGCGTTCAGCCCGCTCTCTGTGGGCGCTCGAAGAACTCGGACTTAAATACGAACACGTCCCGGTGGAAGTCCCCAAGGCAAAAAGTCCCGACCATCTGAAGGTCAATCCCAATGGCCATATTCCGGTCCTCGAGGACGACGGCGCCATCATCTGGGAGTCGATGGCTATCAACCTCTACCTCGCCGAAAAATACGGCAAGGCGCCGCTATGGCCGAACTCCGCGGAAGACCATGGCCAGGCCTACAAGTGGAGCCTGTGGGGCATGACCGAAGCCGAGCCACCGCTTATCACGATTTTGCGCAACCGCATGCTTGCGCCACCCGATCAGCGCGATGAAAACGCGGCGCTGGCGGCAGTCGAGGCGTTCAAGAGGCCGCTCGGCGTGCTCGACACCGAGTTGAAGGGGCGCGACTACCTGCTGGGCAAGGACTTCACTATCGCCGACCTCAACGTCTCTTCGATTCTGAGCTTTGCGCTGCTCGCGAAGATCGACATGGCGGCGACACCAACCGCGCAGGCGTGGCTACAAAAATGCCTCGGACGTGACGCCAACAAAAAGGTTCGCGCCCTGCCCTGATCGATGCACATTCGTGTCGGCGCGACCGCGCCTTAATCGGCGCGGCACGCGCGCAATTCGCGGTCTCCGCTAAGGGCTCGCAAGGAAACTTGCGGGCCCTTCTTCGTCCCCGCTCCGTTCTCATTCTCCTTAGCCGCCCCGAAGCACATCTCCCGGCTCGGCCGCGTCGTAGGGAATTCTGTCGGGAGTCGATCAAACTGGCGTCGCTCATCAATTTCGGGCCCGCCGCTCCGATGCGGCCGGCGGCCATGATGTCAACCAACCGTGACACACGTTCGTCTTAGGAGGTGTCTGCGGCGCGGGAAAAATGAAACGGCGGCATCCGCTGACGGCCGAAGATGCGCGCGGCGGCGTCGCCCCATTGCGCAAACTGAGAATTGCGGCGGGTTTGCGGAAATTGCGCGGCGGATTTCGGCGAACGAATCAGGAGAATTTACTCCGCTGACAGCGGAGCGCCCGAAGCAAAAGGAGTAGACGATGAGGAAGTTATCTGGTGCGGGTGTGATGGTGACGCTGCTGGCGGTTGCCCTGGTATCGGGCGGCGTCGCCTATGGCCAGGGTTTTGGACATGGCCATGGACATGGAGCCCTGGTGCCATGGCCGGTTCATCACATGGTCTCATCCGAGCAGGCGCACGCCGTGATGGCCAAGGAAAAGGACAATCTCAAGAGCGCCTATCAGGCAGTCCATGCGGCGCGGCAAAAGCTGGTCGAGGACCTGGTCGCAAATAACAACACCGCGGACGATGTGTCGGCGCTGGAAACGGCGCAGAACGCATTGCTCCAGGAAAAAGTCAAGGTCGCCGGCGAGATGATGAGCGGACTTTCGTCCGCGCAACGCCAACAGGCCTCCAAGTTTCTGAACGATTGGAATTCGCTGCGGCAAACCCAACGCCAACAGCGCTTGGCGTTGTTCCAGGAACTCGGGGCGAGCCAGGGTGCCGACAGCACGAGCGGCACGCAGGCCACTGTCACGCCGTAACGCGTACACCGGGTGAGATAACTGGCGGACGGCGGTATGCGCGCGAAGTGCGTGGCCCCCATCCGCCAGCGATATCCATAAAGGCGCACGGACATCCGGCCGCCGGCTGTCGGAAAGAGACTGTGCGCGCACGCGCCGGCTCAGCCTTTTGCGATACCCCTCCCACTTGAATACAACGCCGTGACAGACAACCATGTGAGGGTCGTAATTCGCGGCATTCGCGCCGCCTATCGCGGGAGCGATGATTAGGGTGAAAGGATCCATGCGTCCGGCGTTGCGTTTCGGTTTCGCGGTACTGGCGATCGTGGCCTTCGCCTGTGCTTCTCAGCGCCCACCCGAGCCCCGGCAGGCGCGCTCGCCGAATCGCTTCATCTACGTCTCCGCGCAGAATCTGCCTGGTCAATGCTATAGCGACCTTGGCGGACTTCAGTTCGACGAGCCCTTTACCGATGCCGCGATCGACCCTGATGGCACGCAGGCGGCCAAACGGCTGCGGGCGCTAGCGCTCGACCGATATCCCAACAGCGCGGACGCCGTAGTCAACGTGCGTACGCGGCAAAACGATATCGGCACAACGGTGACGGTGATGGGTGAGGCGGTCGAATTGGTGAACCACGACACCGTCGGATGCGTCGCGCGCGATATGCCGGGGGTCATCGATAACACGGCGAAGCTGGCAGCCGGCGGCATCGTCGGCACGCTGGCCGGCGGGTTGATTACCAACCGCGTTGAAGGGACGATGGCGGGCGCCGGCATCGGCGTCGCGGGAGCGGCCAGCTACGAACTGGCGCAAAAGCAGGAGCGGGAACAGCGCGAAACCGTTGCGCTGAAGAACCAGCTCGCCAATCAGCGGCGCCAGATTATACATCTGCAGGCCGAGCGGGCGCGTTTGCATGAATGCCAGGAACAGGAAATCGCGCTGGCGGATTGCAGTCTCGATCAGGCCCCGGCCGCCCAGGATAACGCGCAAGACAATGCCCATCAGGCGGTTGCGGTGCGGGACAATTCCGCTCAAGCCGCGCCATCGCGGAACGGAGCGGCACAGGATGACACTGCGGCGCAGGACGGTGTCGCACAAGCTGATATCCAAAGCACTGGCGGTGCGCAGGATAATGGCGGCGCGCTGAACAACAACATCGCCGAACCCGCGCAATTCAACGCGACGCCATTCGAAATCAGGCGGCAAATCCAGGAGCAGCGGCTTTACATCGGCGAACTTCAGCAAAAGGTCGCCGAACAGCGCCGGCAGATGGGCGGCTATTGATAGTGGCTGCGGCTGCAGCGCCAGAGGCGAATGTTCGCTAAAGATCAAACGCGGTGGAAATCCACCCTTGTCGCGATCGCACTGGCGACTGCCATCATCGTCATGATGGCGGAAGTGCGGCCGGCGTGGGCTGTTTTGGGCGAAGGCAGCGATTCGGTGCGGACCGACCAGAGCGTGATGCGCGGCGAAATGGCGACCTCCGCTCATCCCGACTTCACGGTCAAGCAGATCTCCACGGCGCGAGGCGTTGTCGTCAACGAATATGTTTCGAACTCCGGCACGGTTTTCGCGGTTTCATGGCGCGGACCGCGGCCGCCCGACCTGTCGCAATTGTTAGGCTCGTATTTCAGTGAATATCAGGCCGCTGCCAGTCAACCTCGCCCGCATCGCGAGCGGCGCCATGTGCATATCAAGACCGACAATGTTGTGGTGGAAGGAGGTGGCCATATGCGGTCTTTGTGGGGCCGCGCCTATGTTCCCTCGCTGCTTCCACCTGGCGTGAACCTAGAGGATATACATTGAGGTCATCGAGGCTCTGGCGCACCGCGATGGCGGTGTTGCTGATGGCGGCCATTGGCGGCGGATGCGGGGGCGGTGGTGGCGGTGGCTCGTCCCGCGTCAGCGGCTCATCGTCACACAAGGGTCCACCGCCACCGGTGCCACCCAGGGGCAGCGGTAACGTACAGCCGATAAACGTGACCCTTGGACCCCTGGGCGATTACCCCAACGGCGTCTTCACCACGGTGACGCTATGCGTGCCGGGCACCTCGAAGTGTCAAAACATCGATAACGTGCTGGTCGACACCGGTTCCTATGGGTTGCGCATTTTGAGTTCGGCGCTGACGCTCGCACTGCCCAGGCAGACCGCCAACAATGGCAAACAGGTTGGCGAATGCGCGTTTTTCGTTAGCGCATTTACGTGGGGGCCAATCGAGAACGCCGACCTCGAGATGGCGGGCGAAGTCGCAGGTAATCTGCCACTTCAGGTCATCGGGACGCGGGAATTTCATTCGCCGCCCAATGATTGTAAATCAAGTGGCGCACCGTCGGCCGATACGCTTGCCAGCCTGGGCGCGAACGGGCTTCTCGGCGTGGGCAGTTTCGTCCAGGACTGCGGCCAGGCGTGCGCCACCATGGGC
>JBOHWJ010000435.1:0-14924 GCA_050736495.1 Binataceae bacterium (SeqCode)
GTTAGGATGTCGAGAGCGATGATACATGCAAACCCATCTCGTAACACTGATTTGCTTGGAACCGCCTAGCGAATAGTATCGCTTTGGCAAAAAATACAATCATCTGATAAAGGATTCTATAGAGCGGGGTAGAACACCAGGTTTGACCGCCGCTACGCGAAGTTTCCGTCTTTGGCGTTTGTGCTCGGCTTTCTGGCTTTGGCGGGCGTTGCTCTGGGTGGCGGAGGTTCAGCGGGATCGGTCGATGCTCAGCAAAATACTTGGCCCGCTGGCGCGCAAAAATGCCCAGGTGGCACTACCACACTTGTGAATCCGGATGGCTCACGCAGTTGCAAATGCCCAGAATATGACGTTCTGACCAGAGAGCACGGATCCATAATCTGCGACGCCACTCGGCCGCGCAGTGCCGCCGACTGCCCACCTGCTTATCCAGTGTTCATCGTGATAAACGGGCTCGGAGGCTGCCGAGAGAGCGCTACGAATCCAAACCCAGGCGGAGGGGTTCGCGCGACAGATCAGTACCCCCTCCAAGAACGATGCGAATACGATTCCGACTGTTTCCCGCGGGGTTTCTTCTGCGACAGCCACGGATTCTGCGACCGAGAGCCGAAAACACATCCCTGAAAACCACCGCCCCAATGCCTCAGTCCCAACGGCGGCGACGCCATGTTCTAGCTACCGCGCATCTTTGCCGTCCCAATTAGCGGCGCGCCTCGGGTTGACCGGGGCGGCTTCGCCGACATCAAATGAGCGCATCGAAGTAACGCACGTGACGCATGAGCGCTGGAGCGGCGCGTTCCCGTCGGTCGCGGGCGCGGTGCTTGCTTGCGATGGAGACCGTCAGCTTGCCACGTCAAATCCTGCCGCTGAAATGTCCGTTAAACGGCCGCGCCGATAATCGTATCGGCAAGTTCGGCGAATTGGCCCTGATCGCGGTGATGGCTCTCTTATGCGTCGGGACCGTCAACGCCAGTCCACGTTCGTGGCAGCCGCTGATTGTGACGGGCGCGCAATTGCCGCAACTGCTCGGTGCGCATGAAGATCAGTTCGAGGTACTGGCGATAAGCGGCGGCAGGCTGGCGCCGATTCCGTTCCAGGTCGACGACGTTCTTTCCGACGGCCGTTACGCGCTGCCCGAGGGAATCGAGCGGGTGAGCGACGACCATGCGGGAACCTTCAGGCGCAACGACCAATTGGTGATGATGCTCTCGGATCTCGGATCGCGCGCCGGCGCCGGCGCGCCGTTGCCCGATGCCGCCACCGAGATCGAAGTGACGGACCCGCTCGGCGGCTCCAATCGCTACGCTTATATTGCGGTGGTCAAAGCGCCGCTCAAAAGCCCCGTTCACTATGTCGAGTACGATCCCGCCCACGACCGTATCGAGACCGGCTACTACCGGATTGGGCTCACCGGCGGATGGCCGACTGATTTCGCGTTGAAGCATGGCATGGACCAGGATCCGCCCGACCTCATCGACCGCTTCAAGGTACGGACCTCCGTGCGCGTGTTTGGATTTTTCACCTACCACATCAACGAGAACTCGATCCGCAGCCGGCTGCTCGCATGGAAGGCCGGGCCGGTGCGGGTGATTCGGCGCGAGAGTCATTCGGTGGGCCTTCTGCTCGGGATTCATTCGCCGGCGGTCACCAGCATGGTGTTTTTCTATCGCAACTATCTCGAAAATCCGACCAAGGTGGACTTTCCGTGGATTCCGCGCCTGATCTTCAGCGGCATCCGGGTGCGGGTCAATGTCGACTATGTCGATTTGCGCGACTTTACGTTGTCGTGGCCGGGTATGACCAGTCCGCCGATCGTGGTCGGCAGCGACTCGCCCGCCGAACAAGCGCTCGAACATGCCAACCCCGGCCCGCTGGCGGATTGGATCGCGCTGCGCGGTGACGGCCGCGTGATGGTGCAGACGCTGAAGCCGTCCGCCGACCTTGCGCTGATTGATCGGCGCCTCTACTACCGCAACAACGACACGCCCGATCCGCCCGAGCGCTATCCGGGGCAGCATCCGGGCATCGGTTACGTCACCACCGGATGGCGCAATCTGTCGAGTGGTCCGCACGAAATCGATTCGTTCTTTGTGATTGCTCCTGGTCAATACAATGCGGCCTTGCTGGTGGAGGAACTGGGCAACGCGCCGATGGTGACGGTGCGGGCGGCCCGTTGAAACCCCGGCAGTTGCCTCCGCGCCTATTGAACCCTTGGCTCATTTATGCCGGCGTGTTAAATAACGTCATTCACCCGTCTGTTGATCTTCGAGCATCATAAAACCCAAAAAACCTCCCTTAGCTCGCGATCCACTAATTGTGACGCCCCGGTGTGAAGCGGCGACGGACGCTCGGAACTTGCCGCGCCCGTGACTGCCCGACAGCAAAATACGCGCGAACGGCGCAGGAAAAAAGGACACGACGAAAGCGGATGAAAAAACGGTTTTCAATTGGCCGATCAAGCTGTGGAATGAGCTTGAGAGCGGAGACGGATAGCGCGCTGGCGCAGTTTGGGTTGGCCGGGTTCGGCCTGCTGATGCTCGCGTTGGCCGCAATGCTTTCTTTCGGCACGAGTGCCCATGCGGCGACGATGGTTCCGGACGGCGGTCACCAGCTTAGCGGCGCTTCGGCGGGCACGCTCGAGCGGCAATTGGCCGATCGCGGTTTGATCGGTCTCGGGTCGTCCGAGGGAATGGACTCGGTCGTGCCGCCGGTGGGCGTCGAGGTCGACGAGACCGTGCAAACCGCCAAAAATTCGGGTGTGGTGATCTCGCGCACCAAAGCGTGGAACGAAGAACTTGACGGCGACACCCTGCAAATCGAGGTGACGAGCTTCCCGAGCCGCCAGCACCAGATAGCGTTTTGGCTGTTACCGCCGGATTCGCACGGTTGCAAGATGTTTGGCCGCACCATGTACGATACGCACGGACGAGCGCTCAAAAGCGAGTTCTGGCGCAACGACCAGGGCTTGAAAATAACCGGCGCCGCCGACTTCCCGAGCGATCTTTATCCCGAAGCGGTACCGGCCGTCGCCCTGCCGCGCGTACTGGATGACTCGATGAGCAACGGCGCCGCAGGCACGCTGAATCAGCAAATTACGCCCTACGGTTACGTCGACTTACAGGTGCGCGTGAAAGACGCTGAGGAAATCGAAACGCCGGCCGGCAAATTTTCGGCTGTGAAGGTCAATTCACAGGCGGATGTTGCAACGCTATTACCGACATGGCCGCATTTCCTGCTACGTGTGGTTGGACCCTTTATTCCGCACACAACCTATTACTTCCAGACACAGGCGCCCTACCGCCTGTTACGCGAGGAACAGGCGGGCACACCTTTTATTGGCGGGCCCGAAGCCACCACCGAACTGGTGCGCTACTACGTGGAAGGCGCGACCGCTGACTCCGCAGCGATCACGCCACCGGTCACGGATTCCTCGTCGCAATAGATCCGGCGGACCGTTGCAATCTGAGCATTATCGAAGGGGCGTTGTTTCATCGGCGCCCCTTTTTTATGTCGACGCGCGGAGTCCAGGTCCGTTCCGATGAAAAAAAGTTTCGTGACATTAGACTTATAGAGCTGGCGGCCTTCGAGGTTTTGAGCTGTGCCCATCCTATTCTCAGCTTACTTTGAATGTGCTGAATGAGGCCTATTCCTCTACACTTGACTTTAATATAGTTTGAGGTTATCTCAGGAGGAACTTGAGCCTCTGTGGAGGCAGGATGCTTTTATGGGCAGTCTTAACGATCCCGCGTTAGTTGACTGGATTGCAACTCTCGCTATTTCGATCGGGGTTGCCTTGCTCGTTGCAGGCGTCCTGTCGATAGTGTCGGGACGCCTTCTCGGCTTCGCCCCCGAACACAAGTTATGGGCCTTCATCGTTGGATTCGCCTTCTTGTGCAGCCTCGCGACCGCGCCGTTCGCGAATCAGCAAAGCTGGCCGATGGCGATCTTCTACTATTGCGTGCCGCTGCTCGTGACGCTGGCGTATTTTCTGCCCACCGCCGCCGCGATCAACCGGCATCATCCGGCATTTCACAGCGTGTTCATTCTGAATCTGTTTTTCGGCTGGACGATCGTGGGATGGTTTGCGGCGTTATCGTGGGCAACGCGCCGTGAGCAACCTCGTGCGGCGAAAAACATGGGATATCGGATCACACCATTCGGCGCGGTGCCGATCCATCCACGGATCCCGGATTCTCCCACCCCTGCGCAACAGGGTAAGCGCACCGCCTGACGGTTGTGCGTCTCGATCGTTCAGCAGGCTGCTGAAGAACTATTTCAACAGCCTTCACCCCCACTCTTATCTCTCCATGCGGCGGGAGAGATTAGGAATGAAGCCAATTTTCACGCGGGGGTGTTGAGAGCGAAGGACGATTCATCTGCAGTTTTTCGGGTTTCTCAGCACCCTGCCAGGTGCGGGGGCGCGCCCCTCGTCGGCGAGGCATACCGGACGCCGGTATCCACTCCATTCTTTCGTTCATGCGGAATATGGTTATGATTATCACGGGCGTAGGGTAACTCAGTCCGCCACGTGCATATCTATGGCATGCTCGCCGACGGCGTCGTGATCGTTCATGCGGCGTACGTCGGCTTCGTCGTTATCGGCTTCGCGCTGATACTGATCGGCGGCGCGTCAGGCTGGCGCTGGGTGCGTTCATTCTGGTTCCGCATGGCTCATCTGGCCGCGATCGCGTTCGTTTGCGCCGAGGCGCTGACGGGTGTCATATGCCCGCTGACCACGTTGGAAGATTGGCTCCGCGTGAGGGCGGGCCAGTTCGGCTATTCCAATGACTTCGTCGGCTACTGGGTCGACCGTCTGATCTTCTACAACTTCCCGCCATGGATTTTCGTGGTCTGCTACGCCGCCTTCGCGCTGGCGGTGGCCGCGGCGTTGGTGGCCGTGCCTCCCCGCTGGCGCGCTCCGCGCGGCAGCATGCGTCATCGCCAGACGCTATCGTAATGACTGGGCCGTCACCGATCAGCGCGATACCGCTCCGCGATGATGGCGCCGCGAATGCATGGCCGCGGCTCGCACAGATCCAAGTATGCCGTCTGGCCGGACAATGCTTGCCGCATCTGCTAGGCTGTTCTAAAGTCGTGCGGCTATTTTAAGTTGAGCAAATAATCCACCAGGGGAGCTAACGGGGTATTCGCAGTATGGCGTGCCGCACCAGCCGGGACGGCAACAGCAGCGATGCCAGTTGGCCGCGAAGGAAAACAGAGCTTAATGAAAGTATCGCTATTCTATTTACCGTCGGTTGGCAGTAAGGCCGAAATCGAAAAAGGGAAAGTCGGGCTCCGCGGCGATCTTTACGATCAGATGCTGCGGGAGCTGACCGAGCAGGCCAAGCTCGCCGACACGCTCGGCTACGACTCGATGAGCTTCACCGAGCATCATTTCCACGTCGAAGGCTTCGAGCTTTCGAACAATCCGATCATGCTCGACCTTTTCATCGGGATGCAGACCAAGCGGCTGCGCGTTGGCCAGCTCGGTGTGGTACTGCCGGCCAATAACCCGATTCGCGTGGCTGAGGATATCGCGATGCTCGACCATATGACGGGCGGGCGCGCCAATGCCGGCTTCGCGCGCGGCTACCAGCGCCGCTGGGTCGACATCATGGCGCAGCAGACCCACGGCATTCATGGCGCCCAACCGCATCAGCACGACGAAATTGACGCGGCCAACCGAGCCGCCTTCGAGGAATGCTACCGCATCATAAAAAAGGCTTGGACCGAGGAGTCGCTCACTTACGAAGGCCGCTACTGGCGGGTTCCGCCGGGCGAGACGCCATGGAATATCGACGCGACCAACAAATGGGGCCTCGGCGTCGAAAACGGTATCGTGAAGGCGGTGAGCGTGGTGCCCAAGCCGGTGCAGAAGCCGCATCCGCCGGTGTTTCAACCCTTCGCGTCGTCCGAGCGCAGTATCCGCTGGTGCGCGACCGAGGATGTGACTGCCGTGCTGCCGCCACTCTTCCCGGACTACGAGTATCAACTGTGCGAGATCTACGGCGAAGTGTCGGGTAAGCCGGTGGGCGAGGGCATGGGCATCTTGCGTGATATCGTAATCGCCGACACTGACGAGGAAGCCAGGAACATCTGGCGGCAGAGCGGCTACTTCTGCGGCCATGAATGGTTCGAGCCGTTCGGCTTCTCGATGGGACTCAATAACCCCAAGACCGGCGAGACCCCTGACCTGTTCGAGAATGGCCTCGCGCTGGTCGGCTCGGTCGATACCGTGACACGCCAATTGGAGCGGCTGCTCAAGCGGTTGCCGGTGCGATGGTTATTCGCGTGGATGTACAACGGGCTGATGCCGCATGATCGACTGATGAAGGTGATCGATTTGTTCTGGAACAAAGTGCTGCCGCGGGTGGCGGACATGGCGTAGAGCGGGATGCGCGGTCCGGCGCGCCCGGCCAAGGGCGCGCCGTGGTCCGAAACTGGTCGTTTTGCGAATTTGCAAAGCTGCAGCCTGGGCATTGTGGGGGCCGGTTTCCTCCGCCGAGGGTTTTTCACCTCGATAACATCGCGGCACAAAAAAATTGACATGATACCCTGGCACGAAGTGGCATCAGTAATGCCGTCGTCGCAAGGCGCACCGGCTCGACCTGGAGCGCTTGCAGCGATGTCAGGGGAGACGACGGCAATCACGAAAGAGGAAGCGAGACGAAGCAGGCGATATGCGGGTTTCAGATAGAATGACGCCGAACCCTACGTCAATCAGGCCGGACGATACGCTTGCCGCCGCCAAGGCGCTGATGAACGCCGAGGGCTTTCGCCATCTGCCGGTGGTCGGCGATAGTGGGCTGGTCGGGATTCTGACTCCTGAAGATGTTTATCGACACGGAGCGCGTCTGAGTCATACGAGAGTGGACGCCGCGATGAAGCCGAATCCGATCATCGTGCGGCCGGAGACCTCGGTGGAAGACGCGGCGCGCATCCTGTTGAGTCACAAAATCAGAGGCTTGCCGGTCGTGGAAAAAGATCAGCTCGTCGGCATGATAACAACCACCGATCTTCTGAAGGCTCTGTTGGATATGGGGCGGCGAAGGCGCTTGCCGTAACGCACGGGCGTCCCTTCGACTTGGGCACTGTTTACGGGCTGACTAGTGCGAGTTGCCACGCCGGAGGGCCGCTACTCCGTCCGGCTCGTGAGTACCGGGCATGGAGCTTCTCTCACCACTCGCGCCGCGACGCTGCCGAGAACGGGGCGCGAGATACCGCGCCGGCCGTGCGTGCCCATAACGATGAGATCCGCATCCAAGCCCTGCGCCACCTCGATAATTTTGCCAGCCGCCTCGCCCGTGGTGACGATCAGTCGGTGCTCGGTCCCGGAGAGTTTCCGGGAAGCGACCGTACGCAATTGTTCACTGGCCAGATCTTCGTCCCCGACAGTGCTCGCAAATGTTCCACCGAGCGGAACGCCGACAGGCGGGCACACATGCACCAGGTAAATTATCGCGTCATTTTGCACGGCTATCCGCTTAGCCATTTCCAGCGCGCAGAGCGAGTTTTCCTGTAAGTCTGTTGGACAGACGATGCGACTGAACAACTTGGCCGTCTCCCCGCCCGATGGTTCCTTGGCCGCCTCCCGTTGTTCTGATTGTCGGCGGAGGTTGGCGAGCAACTCACGGTCTCTTTCGGCCGCCCATTGATCCTCGCGGGCTTTCCCGGCTTGTCTCAGCTTCTCACCATATCGGTCCTTTTCGTCGGGGGGTGCCATATAGCGTAATTGTTGTTCAGTGTGGACTGGGCGAGCCGTTGAACAAATACACTATCAACCGGTCTGTCATGACGCGATCAGATTGGGACATGGCTGGATTCCCATGCCTTTCGGGCGGCTTCGCCGAAACGTGAGGCAAACCGTTTGGCGGCTCCGCGAAAAGTCATTCAATAGCGGGGATTTTATCTTGGGGCTTGTGCCACACGCCACGCGATGTGTTGATTATGGAGCGTCACAGCTTCGATCTCGACAGGTTCATCCATATTATAGCCGACAGATGGCAGAGTCCGGATGCCGTCTTAGTCGCATTCTGATTGCGAAGGGATGCCGCCCATAGTGAACCGCCGTATGGAAGGGTGGGTCAACGCATGAGCGCGGCGAGCCCGGTGGCCAATTCCGCCGAATCAGGTGACTTGCCACGTATCACCGTGCGTACGATTCTGCCGCTGTCGTCGTAGTAATCGGCGCGCTGCACCGCGCCAGTCGCGTTGGGATCATATTCGGCAATCGCGAGGTGTCCTTCACGGTAGATGTCCACGGTCTCAGGCTTGCCGTCGAAATTATCGTCGGTCGCGACCATGTAAAGATGACCGTGGCGATACTGCTCGACCATGTCGATACGTCCGTCGAAATTGCGGTCGTACTCCATCTTGATCAACTCACCGTGGCGGAAGGTCTCGATAAGATCCGGGCGTCCGTCATAGTTGCTGTCGATCGCTACCTTGACCCCGGAATCGCCGGATGTGTATATCCATTCGTCGAGGTGCCCGTCGCCATTGAGATCGTAGGCCGCGACCGGGCGCGCTTCGCGGCTGCATGAAGCTATGAAGAAGCACAGCGCCAACAGCGGAAAGATGCGCCGGACTATGAGCATGGCTCATAGCCTTATCGCCAAGCCGCGGCTGCGGCAAGCACTGGTGACGGCGCTGGCGTTGGCGCTGGCGGTATTGCCGGTTATGCAATCGGCTGGCTTGGCCGATAGGTTGGCCCGCCCTGCTGCTTCGGCTCCGCAACTGCTGCTTCCCCTTGCGACTGACCTTCGTCCGATCGGCCATGAATACAAGGCCGCCTCCAGCCTCGCGGCGGCGCTGACCCAACTGGTTTTGACTGAACGCTTTGTTCTCGCCGCTCCGTCTCATTCCGTATCCGCCGCGCCCGTGCCGGGTGTCGGCCGCTTTCTCCCCGTCGAGTGCTATCGCGGCGAAAGTGCTATCGACGGTCTCGGCGGCACGCCTCGTTCACCGCCCAACTCCTGAAATGAGCGCCCTTTAAGTTCAACGTTCAAGCAGCGAGGCGTCGCTGGTCTCACGAATTTTTCGTGGAACCGGTGGCAGCGGACGCGGTGCCGGCCACCGCGTCCGCAGCCGCTGGCCGCGACGAAAGGTCTGCCAGAGCATCAGGCCAACGGCGGCCGGCCGTCGCCTCATCGCCAGCGGGTAATCGAATATGTCGGTGGCGCGTGAAAATGTATTTATTGGACGCGTTACGAATCTCTGACGTTCGCTTATCGCGTGGTCTGAGATAGTGCGATTGTCCAGCGCGGATAGGAGCGCCGCATCGAATGTCATGCTAACCAGAATCGGGTTGTTGATAGTTGTCGCCTTGGCCTGGGCCTTTTATCCGGCGCGCGCGGCTGCGGAAGGTTTGACCGCGGGCCAACTGGTCGAGATTGCGGTCGAGGTCAATCCACAAGTGCGCGCCGCCCGCGCCCAGTGGATGGCGGCGGTGCATTCAATCAAGCAGAACTACGCCCCCAACGACCCGATCTTCGGTTACGCCAATATCGATAGCCCAACCAATGGCTTCAGCCAGGCGTCGGTTCACACTCTTACCGTCACCGATTCGTTTCAGTTCCCGGGCAAGGCGCTGCTTCAGGCAGGTTCGGCGCGGCGGGCGGCCGATATCGCGCACCTCGCATACCAGGCATCGGTGCGCGACGTGCGCGCGCAGACCGAGACCGCTTATTACCAACTTGTGCTCGACAGCGAACTGGCTAACGTCGAAGCCGACAACGTTGCGAGCCTGAAACAAGTGCTCAAGGTCACGCAGGTCGCATACTCGGCGAATCGAGTCACCCAGACCGATTTCATCAGCGCCGAGTTCGATCTCGCCGCCGCCGAGCAGCAGGAACGCCAGTTCCATGTGAGCAAGGCCAACGACGAAACCGCCCTGAATCAACTCCTGTACCGGCCGCCGGGCGAGCCGCTCAGCCTCGATCGCAAGCTCGAAATCGAGCCCTTCAAGGCTTCCCTCGATTCATTGATCGATTTGGCCACCCATGCGCGCCAGGAAATTCTCGCGGCCGCGCTGTCCGAGCGCAATTCGCGGACCGCGCTCAACCTGGCCAAGCTCGAATACGCCCCCGACTACACGCTCGGCTACGTCTTCGACAATTATCTCTTGTCGAGCGCCGCCCCCGCGTCCAGCGGCCGCATGCAGGACCACGGTTTTACCATCGGCTTCAATGTGCCGATATTTTTCTGGCTCAAGCAGGACGAGAACGTAAAACGAACCGGTTACGATCTGGAAGCCGCACGCGACAACCTTGGCGCGATCCGGAGCCAGACCGCGGCGATGATAGCGACGCTCTATCGCAACGATCAGTTCGCTTACGATACCGCGATGCTCTACCGGAATTCACTGATTCCGCTCGCGGCGCAGAATTTCCAGGTGGCGACGGTCGCCTACGAGTCGGGCAAGATCGATTTCGTCGCGCTCGCCGGCGCGCTGCGGCGCAGTTACGATTCCCGCACGGCTTATCTGCAGGCCGCCAACCAGTTTCTTGCGGCCAGGGTTGCGCTTGAACAGGCGATTGGGGAGCCGTTGCCAAAATGATGTCCCGTGATTTGCGCGCGATTTCTCTTCGCGCCGCCGTGCTGATCCTCCTCGCGCTCGGCGCCGCCGCATGCAAAGGCACGATGCCGAGCCGCGCCGCGGTTGACGCGCCTGAGCCGGCACCCATCATGGTGCGCCAGGCCAACGGCACGATGGCGCTTCGCCTCCATCAGGGACGCGTCTCCGGCATGACGGTCGCGGCGGTCGAAGAAATCGAACTGCCAGCGGTGCTCGAAGCCAATGGCCAGGTCGATTTTGACCAGCAACGCGTCTCCAGCATCGTCTCTCGCGTGGCCGGCCGCATCGAAGCGACGCGCGTCTCTCAATGGGACAGCGTCAGGCGCGGCGCGCCGATCGTTGCGCTCTACAGTCCTGACTTCATGACAGCCGAAGCGGAGTATCTGCAGGCGCATGAAACCGTGCGGCTAAGCTCGTCACCGGGTCTCGCGGGCACCGGCGTGCTCGCGGCCTCGATGGTCTTGGCGGCGCGGCGCAAGCTCGAACTGCTCGGCATTGACGACGCCGATATCGCCGCTATCAAGGCACCCAGCCCAACCGTTTGGATGCGCGCCTCCATCAGTGGAATCGTGCTCGAAAACAAGGCCGTGCGCGGTGCCCAGGTCAATCCCGGCGACGTGCTCTATACGCTCGGCACGCTCGACGACGTCTGGATCGTCGCCGGCATTTACGAGGACGACCTCGCCCGCGTTCACGTCGGCCAGCAACTCGTGGCGGTGACGACCGCTTATCCTAATGAGGCCTTCAACGGCTTCATCTCGCGCATCAGTCCCAACCTCGACCCCGGCAGCCATACGCTGCAAATCCGCTGCGAAGTGCGCAATCCCGGCGCGAGGCTGAAACCGCAAATGCTCGCGCGCGTGCGCATCGTCACTAACCCCGGCAACGCGCTGGTGGTGCCGCAGGAGGCGTTGGTCTTCGACACCAGCCATTACTACGCGTTCGTCGAGACCGCGCCGGGTTTGTTTCAGCGCCGCGAGGTCAATATCGCCTCATGGCAGGAAGCGGGCTACGCGCGCGTTGTTGCGGGGCTCAAGTCCGGTGAGCGCGTAGTGGTGAAGGAGGCGATCCAGGTTGACGCGCTGTGGAATCAGGCCAACGGCGAGGGCTAACGGAGCATCATGATCCAGGCATTGATGCGGCTGGCACTGAGCCAGCGGGTGGTCGTGATGGGGCTCGCGCTGCTGTTGGCGCTCGCGGGGCTTTACTCCTTTTGGCAACTCGATATCGAAGCTTATCCCGACCCGGTGCAGCCGCTGGTTGAAGTCTTGACGCTGCCTAACGGGCTCAGCGCCGAGGAAGTCGAAAAGCTGGTCACAGTGCCGCTCGAGTACGGCCTCAGCGGAATGCGCAATCTCGAGCGGATGGATTCGATTTCGCTCTTTGGCCTGTCCGATATCCGCTGCTATTTCGATTGGTCGAGTGACTATTACTGGGATCGCACGGAGACTATTCAGCGGCTCGGCTCCGCAGCCTTGCCGCAGGGAACTACGCCGGGAATCTCGCCCGAGAATCCGATTGGCGAGATTTACCGTTATACGGTCGAGAGTCCTGATCACGACCTGCTCACGGAAAAGGAAGTCAACGATTGGATCGTGGCGCTGCAGATGAGCACGGTGCAGGGCGTAATCGGAGATAGCACCTTCGGCGGCCTGACGAAGCAATATCATGTTGATGTCGATCCGCAGAAACTTACATATTACGCGATTCCGCTCTCGAACCTGATCCAGGCGATCCAGAACTCCAACAGCAATGCGGGCGGCAACTATTTGACCGTCGGCGAGCAGGCCTTCGACGTTCGCAGCATCGGTTTCATCCACTCGCTCGACGATATCCGCAACATCGTCCTTGCGGTGCATAACTCGACACCCATTACGGTGAACAACGTCGCCACGGTGAACGTCGGTTACGCACCTCGCCTCGGTGTGGTCGGGATGAACAACCGCAACGAGGTTTCCTCGGGCATCGTGCTGATGCGCAAGTACGGCAATACGCTCGAGACCCTCAAGGGCGTCGAAAAAAAGGTGCGGTGGCTCAACACTTCCGGCATCACGCCGCGAGGTTACAAAGTGGTGCCCTACTACGACCGTACCAGCCTGGTTCACCTGACCCTGCACACGGTCTTTGAGAACCTGAGCGTCGGGATAGCGCTGGTCTTCCTGGTGCTGATTTTCTTTCTCGGCAATTTTCGCAGCGCGCTTATCGCCGCCATCAACATTCCGCTGGCGCTATGCGGCGCGTTCGCCCTGATGTACTTCGGCAATACCCCTGCGAACCTGATTTCACTGGGCGCCATTGACTTCGGCATCATCATCGATTCGACCGTCATCGTGATGGAGAATATGCATCGCCACCTGGCGGTGACGTCGCCGAGTCACGAGTCGGTGCGTCCGCGTATTTTGCGCGCGGCGCAGGAAGTGGGCGGTCCCATCTTCTTCTCGACGGTTATCTTCGTGATCGCGTTCCTGCCGCTGTTCACAATGCATGGCGTGGAGGGTGCGATTTTTTCACCGATGTCGCATACCTATGCCTTCGCGCTGGCGACCGCGATCCTGCTTGCAGTGACATTGACGCCCGTACTCGGCTCGCTCGCGTTCGCCCACCGCTTCCACGAGACGCACAACGCGCTATGGAGCCTGATCGCAGCCTTCTATCATCGGCTCTTCACCTTCGTGCTCCGCTGGCCTAGGGCCGTCCTGCTGTTGATCATCATCTTCGCCGCCGTGGCGCTCGCACAATACTCGCGGATGGGTGGCGAATTCCTGCCCAAGCTCGAAGAGGGCAACGTCTGGGCGCGCGCGACGATGCCGCAGACGATTTCGCTCGACCATGCAGCGGTACTGGCCAACCGGATGCGGCACGTCTTCATGTCCTTTCCCGAAGTCAGCACCGTGGTATCGCAGCTTGGACGGCCCGACGACGGCACCGAGACCACCGGCTTTTTCAACTGCGAATTTTCAGTCGAGCTCAAGCCGCGCTCGCAATGGCCCGACCGGCTGAGCAAGGCCGAACTAGTCAAGCAGATGGACACGAAGCTCACGCATGATTTTCCGGGCGTGAATTTCGGTTACTCGCAGAATATTGAGGACAACATCGACGAGGCGCTGTCCGGTGTCAAAGGTACGAACTCGGTCAAGGTCTTCGGCCGTGACCTCGCCGTCGACGAGCGCGTCGCCAACCAAATCGAGGAGTCGATGAGCGGCGTGCCGGGGATGGTCGACCTCGCGGTTTACCATTCGCTCGGGCAGCCCGACGTTACGGTTACGCCTGACCGCACGAAATGCGCTCGCTACGGACTCAACGTCGGTGATGTCGCTCAGGTCGTTCAGGCCGCGATAGGCGGAGTCGCCGCGACCCAGATACTGGAAGGCGACCGCCGCTTCGACCTGGTCGTGCGCTGGCAGAAACAATACCGCGCCAGTCTCGACGCGATCCGCCAGATTCACGTTGCGGTGCCCACCGGCGGCTATGTTCCGCTCGGGCAGATCGCCGACGTGAACACCACAGAGGGCGCTTCGTTCATTTATCGCGAAAACTTGCAGCGTTACGTGCCGGTGCGCTTCGCCGTGCGCGGCCGCGATCTCGAGGACGCCGTCAACGCCGCCAGGGACCGCGTTGCGCGCGAGGTCAAGCTGCCGGAAGGCGTGAATCTCGAATGGGCGGGCGAATACGGTGAACTCAAGGCCGCCAATCGCCGCCTGATGATCGTCGTGCCGATCGCGCTCGTCTTGATCGCGGGTGTGCTCTATGCCGCCACCACGTCGCTTGTCGACACCTTCATCATCATGGCGCAGATACCGATCGCATGCGTCGGCGGAGTACTGGCTCTGCTGGTAACGGGGACGCCCTTCAGCGTGTCCGCGGCGGTTGGCTTCATTTCGATTTTCGGCATCGCCACGATGGACGGTATTCTTTTGAGCTTCTACATCCGGCAGTTGTGGGATGAGGGTCATCCGTTCGCGGAGTCGATCATTCTTGGTTCGGATCGCCGTTTGCGCGCGACGATGATGACGGACCTGGTCGATGCGTTGGGGCTTTTGCCGGCGGCGTTATCGACGCGAATCGGCGCGCAGACGCAGCAACCGCTCGCGATCGTCGTGATCGGCGGCGCGCTCGCCATCATGGTGCTAACGCGCCTGCTACAGCCCGTACTGATTTACCTGTGCCATCGCCGGCTGCGTCTGTCGGAAGCGCACCTGGTGCCGGCCAGCGCATAGTTCGACCGTTTGCCGCGGCGCGCACGTGCGCCTCAGAGTCCGAGTTCAGTGCGCGTGCGCGTCAGCGTATCGATTGCCGCGTACATGATGGCGCGCGCGGATTTCATCAGGTCAGGCACATACGCGACGCC
>JBOHWJ010000436.1:0-11177 GCA_050736495.1 Binataceae bacterium (SeqCode)
ATATCGACGCTAACATGTTCCATCCCGGTCCATGGAATAGTGTGCTGAGAGCGGCGCGCGCCCTTCCGCGTTCCGAGCGCGCGGGGTTAGCAACCGGCGTCTCGCGCGTGAGTCGAAAGCTTCACCAGCGTGGCCGGAGGCGGACAGTAACGGTCGCGACGGGACTGGGCGTTGAGATCGCAGTGGCTATCATCGGCGCGATTCTGTTGCTGATCGGTACCGCTCGCGGGTCCGATTTGTTCGTTGTCGTGGCCGCAATCACCTGGAGCATTACGTTCCAGCCGCTAATCAAAATCGCGATTGGGTACCTCGTCGGGATCGATTACGAGTACGCTTATCTCTACCACGTCGAACCGCGTTTCAAGATGGACTATGGGAAGTATCTGGCAGCGCCGCAGTGGGCGCGGATCGTCCTACATCTCATGGGCATGGTTGGCTCGCCACTCGGCGCCTGGCTCCCGACCATTTTCATTAGCCGTGATCTGGCGGTTGCAATTTACCTATGCCGGGCGATTTTCTGGATCGCGGTGGCGATAAACCTCATCGCGTTTTTTCCCGCGCTGTTTGGGATACGCAGAATCGGGAGCTTCAGGCTTGCGCTCAGCAGCGGAGGCATGGCGGCGGACGAGATTCGCAACGCACTCGAGATTTAGCCTGAAGAGGAGAGATCGCCGAAGTTGAGCACAAAGGCAGGTGGCTTCGCCGCGAGAACGCCACCGGGAATTGCCCCTACCGCCTTGCCAATGTATTCGCCGCGTGGGTCGCGCATGATCACGTCGGAACGCCACGATACCGTGGATGCGGAAACCCTGGCAATTGAGATGAATTGCCAGGGTTTCCGCTTGCCGTGCCCACGCTCGTGGCCGCCGACAACGAAGATTCTCTCACGCGCGCCGGGTTCGGCTTTTCTGATGCTGCGCCACGAGCGGTCGGCGGTGGCATGGTTGCGAGGATCGCGATGTGATATGCAGCCTTAAAGAAGGAGCAATTACGATGGGTGCGGCGGAAAACAAAAAGTTGATCCGGGACACCTTCAGCAAATGGGTTGACGGAGATGGCGGCGCCTTTTTCAATCTGCTCGCCGACGATGTTAAGTGGACGGTGATCGGCACGACCGCGGTCTCGCGCACGTACGCTAGCAAAAAGGAATTTGTCGACGGCGCGGTAAAGCCGTTGGGCGAGAAGATCAACGGTGCAATCAAACCGGCCCTGCGCGATATCATCGCCGAAGGCGATAACGTCGTGCTGCAGTGGGAAGGCCGCGCGGCCGGCAAGAACGGGGCGGCGTACGAGCAGACCTATTGCTGGGTGATGCGGATCGAGAACGGTAAGGTGCAGGAGGGCACCGCCTACCTCAACACCGAAATGATCACGAAATTGTGGAAGTAATTCGATCCGGACGTCAGATTCAAAGAGGAGAGCGTCATGAATCCAGCGTGGGCGAAAGAATGGATGGGAAGTTTCAACCGTGACGGGCTCGAGAAGGTGATGGCGATGTATGCGGATGATGTCCAGTTCGAGGATGTCACCTTCGCGCATAAGGTCAGCGGCAAAGTGGAATTGCGAAAATTTTTCGCCGGCTTTTTCGATCCGGGGTCGGGAGAACACCTCTTCACTGTCACGAACTATACAGGCGGTACGGATGCAGGCGCGGCCGAGTGGACGTGGCGCGGCAAGCACGGCGGTGAATTTCTGGGCGCACCGGCGGCGGGCAAAACAACGGAGGCGCGCGGCGTGTCGGTTCTGACGTTTCACAACGGCAAGATTGCGTCGCAGCATGACTACTGGGATTCGGGGACGGTGCTGCGGCAGTTGGGAGCGATCAAATAGTGGACGATCGTTGGCGCGCGCGATCATGGCGGCGGCGAGTCGGACAGCCGAAGACCGCGAAACCCGTGCAAGCGACCGGCCAAGGCGAACGCGGCGGTATTACGCCGAACGGGCGCTGCTAGTCGGGTCTGTAACAGTCTATCGGCAAAGGCTTTCGTGCTGCGGGCGCGTGGAGGCGGCAAGGCCGTTTGCCTTCCGCGCGCCGCAGTGCGATTTGTTGCGGCGCGAAGAGGAGCGCGCAAGGCAATGGCGGCAACATCAAAGCGCATGCTCGACGGCTACAGGGTGCTCGACTTCACGCAGGTCCTCGCCGGGCCTACCACGACCCGTTACCTGGCCGAAATGGGGGCCGAGGTAGTCAAGGTGGAAATTGCTCCCAACGGCGATATCTCTCGCGGCGTGCCGTATTTACGCGATGGACGCAGCGCCTATTACGTTCAGCAGAATCGTGGCAAGAAAGGCCTGTGTCTCAACCTCAAAAATCCGGCCGCCGGCGCAATTATCAGGGAACTCATTCCGAAGGTCGATATCGTGGTTGAGAATTTCGCGCCTGGCGTGGTCGGGCGGTTAGGCTTTGGCTACGAAGTGGTTAGCGCCCTGAACCCGAAAATCATCATGTGCTCGATTTCCACTTTCGGCCAAACCGGCCCGCTCGCCAATCGGCCCGGCTATGATTTTATTGGCTGCGCTTATTCCGGTGTCCTCAGCATGATCGGCGACCCCGATTGCCTTCCCGTCCTGCCGCAGGTTGGCGTCGGCGACGTCAGCACCGGCGTTCATGCCGTGGCCGCGATCCTCGCCGCCCTGCTCCACCGCGAACGCACTGGTGAGGGGCAGTATGTCGAAACCTCTCTCCTCGACTGCTACTTCAGTTATAACGACATGACGGTGCATACGGCGAGCTTGAGCCGCGGCGCGATTCTCCCGCGGCGCAACGGCTCGCATCATTTTGCGGTCGCGCCGCTCGGAGTGTTTACCGGCAAAGGCAGTTCCATCCTGATCATGGCCAGCACCGACCATCAGTTCGCGTATTTGTGCCGCGCGATGGGGCGGGCGGAATTGGCCACCGATCGGCGCTATAAAACCACCGCCGATCGCATGGCGCGCGTCGAAGAACTCAAGCGCCTGATCCAGGGATGGTTCGACTCTATGCCGAGCGATGACGAGGTGTTCCGGCTCTTCGACGAATATCGCGTCCCGTACGCTCCAGTGCTTACGGTTGAAGAGGCGATGGCGCATCCGCATCTGCGCGAGCGCGGCACCGTGAGCACGATCAGTGACCGCTTCCTGGGCGAGTTCGAGGTTCCGGGCTTCCCTTTACGCTTCTCCCGGGATTCGCGGCATACACTGCCCGACGCGCCGACCCTGGGCGAGCACAACGGGGCGGTTCTGCGCGAATATCTGGGTTATTCCGCGGAACAGATCGCCGCACTCGAGGCCGAAGGCATTTTGTATCACGGCCCGCGCTGACGTTCCTAGCACCTTGCGCAAGATTCAGTTCGTCGGCGAGGGAGGGACTATCTCGGATCATTAGGCAGCGCGCGCTGCGTAAATCCGACGACCATCCCGAACGCCTGGTCTTTGCCGAGGACGACAGTATCGGCGCCATCCGGCTCGGGCCGCAATTGCTTCGATTTCAGGAACTCGTTCGCCTTTCCGAGATCCGTAGTCTTGAAGATAAGGGAATGGATGCCCTCGCCATTTTGCTCCAGGTCGAGGCCCTCCGGACTGGTTGGCGACAGCGGCTGGGCCAGTTCGATGACGGTATCTTCACCGACCGCGACAAACGCGCTGCGCTTACGCCCGGCGGTTTCCTCCTCATGAATCAATTTTCCAGCAAGGACGTCGCAATAGAGCCGCTTGGCGCTGGGCAGGTCTCTGACGACCACGCAAATATGTGATGCGCGCTCGATTCCGAGCGGATGCCGCGCACTCCAGAACGCATTCGACCATGCGGGCTGCAGCCGCGCATCTATCGTGTACTTGCCGACGACCGCGAACTCTATCTGGCCGTGGGTTTCCTTCGGATGGGTCCAGATGGCGAAAGCCTCTTCCTTTGGCTTCACCTGTTCGCCGGTGATGTTGAAAAGCCGCAGACCAGACTTGTCGAGTTGCGCGGAAATCTGTTCAACGTCGTCGACGTACCAGGCGATAGAATGGAAATGCTGGCCGAAGCGATCGTGAAATTTCTTGACTGACTGATTCCGCAGATTGGCCACACGGGCAGGCATCATTGGTTCCATGACGACCTCACCTATCGCGATGAGCGACGCATCGCGCCCCGCCATCTTTTCGTAGCCGCGGTAGAAACGGGTGACCCCGAAGATACTGTCATACCACCGGTCGACGGCTCCCAGATCGCTGACCACATGGGTCAAATGAAACAGCTTGCCGATCTTGAACATGTCCGCCTCCATGCTATCGATCGCGGTCGCGTTGTGACGGCTTGCCTGTAGGGTTCGCCCCGTGAGTGCGGCGGCAAGTGTTGCGAACTGATTAACGTCCTACGCGTAAGCTACCCCGCGCTGACACCGCGAAATTAATCGTGGGGATGCTGTCCTTGAAGACCGGCGTTTGCAGTCTTTGCCCTGGCCTTGGCAGCCTCCTGAGCCTTCTTGCGAGCCAGAAGCCTGGCGACTGGGGAATGAGAATGGTCGGGCAGCGCGGCCGAGGGTTCGCCACGTCTCCTGCGCATCTCGTCGCAGCCGGCGATCTTGTCATCATACTCCGCTCCATTGCCGGTCTTATACGCGGCGAAGCGCTCGGCGGATTTGTCGTCCATCCAACACGGGCGGGCAAAGTTGGGAACGATCGGACGCCCGCCACCCGATCGATGTGAATGCGATCGGGCGCCGAGTTCGGATGCTCTGTTGTCGGCCGCGGCGTTGACGGCCCCGATTGCAAACGCCGATACGACCCTGGAGGACGGACGGCCGCAGTAGAGACATGATCTTTTCTTCTTCGCCCCGCTAAGAGACGCCAGGGACTCGAAAGTGATCGCGCAGGACAGGCATCGATATTCGTAAATCGGCATCGCCCGACGTATTACTCCGTTGGCTGTGCTTGGCGCCGTCAACCTGAACCGAAGACGAACAGCTACTCGATAAGCTACTCAACCCGGTGCGGATGTTCCTTCCAGTCGTCGGGGTCGTGGGTGATCCATATCGTCGCG
Organism: Binataceae bacterium (SeqCode); assembly: GCA_050736495.1. Taxonomy (GTDB): domain Bacteria; phylum Desulfobacterota; class Binatia; order Binatales; family Binataceae; genus JBOHWJ01. Next base: position 5,003 of record JBOHWJ010000436.1, read on the forward strand.
CCTTGCATATCCCTGATCGCCTTGATTCGCCGGAGTGAAATTGTCGACTGGGCCGGATCCGTATCTATCGGCATAGTTGCTTCCTGGTCGATCGCCGCCCGCAGGTGAACGGTATCACCCGTAAACAGGAACTTTCGGTTGGACGTATTAACCAGCAGCGAACACTCGCCCGGTGTATGCCCCGGAGTATAGAGGAATTTCAATGCGCCGTCTCCGAACAGATCGAAATCGTGGTCGACCTCGAGCCATTTGTAGCCGCGCGTGGGAAGGTAATCGTCCAGGATAAAAGCCCAGCGCCGGTCGGGGTCAGGCCAGTAGGCGTAGCGCATCTCGCCCTTACCGGCGATGAAGGTCGCGTCGGGGAAGTAGGTCAGGCCGCCGGCATGATCCAGATGCGCGTGCGACAGGACGACGTACTTCACATCCTCGGGTTTGTAACCCACACCCTTTATCTGCTGGTCCAGAGTGTCTTTCCTGTCCCATTTAAGCGGCAGATGCTCGGCGATGGCGCCCCAGTAGCCGACGGCGTCATCTATGACCTTCGGGTTGCAGCCGGTGTCGAACAACACCAGGCCCTTGGAATGCTCGATGAGGAATGACGGGCACGGGAGATCCAGGAGAGTTGCGTCGCCGCCGTGCATCAGCAAGGAAGCCGGTGCGGTCAAAACTGCGCCAGGCAAAGCCCAGAGTTTACTTGCTTTTCCCTCTGCCATGGGAGCTCCTCATATTTGCGGCTAATGGAACGGGAGCAGGCTCCCGCTCCAGAGTTGTCTGACCTGCCCTGGGGCTCGCGGCGAGCGCGAAAGCCGGTGGAGACAAAACAGTCTCTCCAAGGACGCTGTTACACTAGATCAACGATTTCGATTGTCCAAACGTCCACGAGGTCACCAGCAACGCCTCAACTTCGGACCGGTCCGGCGCGCAAGGCCCGCGAGGGGCGCGGCGACAACGTGTCGATAACGCCAGGGCTTGGCGGCAAGCTGAGCTTAGGCGGGTTGTTTCCGATCTCGAATATGGGGCATTGTGGCGGCGGCCCCGAAAACCAACAACTTCAATGCAAATATGATGACCGCAAATCACCGACTCGGTCGAGAACGGTGTTGCACCTCATCGGAATCGTAAGGAGAAAAGCGATGGACGCAATCAGGAAGCTCAGCCGCTCGGTGAAAGATCGAGCCGTACTCGTCACCGGCGCCGCCAGCGGCATGGGACGCGCCACGGCTCATTTGTTCGCTCAGGAGGGGGCACAGGTAGCCGTGACGGACATCAACCAATCCGGCGTCGAGCTTGTGGTCAACGAAATAAAGACGGAGGGCGGCAAAGCGGAAGGCTGGCAGCTCGACGTTTTCGATGCGGCCGCGATCAGGCGCGTCGTCGCCGAAGTCGCCAATAGCTTCGGCCGGCTCGACATCCTGATCAACAATGCCGGATTCGCGGCCTTTCGCGCCATCGATGACGACGGCTACGATGCCGTCTGGGAGAAGGCAGTCGCGGGCCTGTTAACCGCCCAGCAACGCTTGATTCGCGCGGCCTTGCCGCAGCTCAGGAAATCCGACGCCGCCCGCATCGTCAACATCGCCTCGACCGAAGGCCTTGGCGCCACCCCCGGAGACAGTCCCTACGTCGTGGCAAAAACCGGGGTTATCGGGCTGACGCGTGCGCTCGCGGTCGATCTTGGTCCGCAAGCCATCACCGTGAACTGTATCTGTCCCGGCCCAATCCGCACCGGTCTGACGGATGCGATTCCGGAAAAGCACAAGGAGACCTTCGCCAAGCGCCGGACGGCATTGAAGCGCTACGGCTATCCGGAGGAGGTCGCACACATTACGTTCAGTCTCTGCCTTCCCGCGGCTTCATATCTCACCGGCGCCATTATCCCGGTGGATGGCGGCTTAACGATCAGGAACGCATGAGGGACGGAAACAGGCGCGGCGCTTGAGGCGCAATTGCTTTCGCGTCCACCCGTCGCGCTTCTACTCGGTAGCGCGGTTCCGCGACATCATCGCCGTTCGATCTGGCCGCACAACTCGGCCGCACAAATTTGAGAACGTTGCGAAACAAGGAGCACGGCGATGATCATCGAAATGCGAACGTATACGTTGAAGCCAGGATCAGTGCCGGTGGTGGAGCAACGTTTTGGCAAGGCGTTACCCGCGCGCGTCAAGTTCTCGCGGCTCGCCGCCTTCTGGCACACGGAGGTCGGCCCACTCAACCAGGTAATCCACGTCTGGCCGTACGACAGTCTCGCCCATCGCGAACAGGCGCGCGCCGCCGCGGCGAAGGTCGAGGACTGGCCGCCGAACATCCGCGAGTTCATCGTCGATCAAAAGTCTGAGATCATGACGCCGGCGCCATTCTCACCGCCGCTCGACGAGGAGCGTGCGTACGGCAATCTCTATGAAATTCGGACGTATACGTATCAGCCCGGCACGATGCCAACGGTGATTCAGCGCTGGAGCGAAAAAATCGAGGAGCGGGTAAAACTGTCGCCGCTGGTGGGCGCCTGGTACACCGATCTCGGCGCACTCAACCGATGGGTCCACGTTTGGGCGTACAAGGACTACGCCGAACGCGAATGCATCCGTCGCGAATCCTTCAGTTCGAAAAAATGGCCGCCGGCAACGGGCGAGTTCCTGATCAAAATGGAAAACATGCTGGTCGCGCCCGCGCCGTTCTCGCCATTGCGATAAAGCGCGCGCGAAAGCCACGGCCAAGTCCTTCCCATCAGGCCATCCGCGATCACGACCGCCACTCCCTCATGGTGAGCGTCGATCAAGAAACGTGTGACCCTTCGCCCAACCCTGCTCGAAACCCGCCCCGGAATCGTGCAAGAGTGGCCGTCTGGTACATGGCCAGCTAATGGACATTTCGGGGAGGAAAATTTAGCCATGGACATTGGCTTCCTGATGGCGGCGACGGCGCAAAGCGGCAATCTCGCGGAGATTGCCCAACTGGTCGAGGCACTCGGCTACGAGTCATTCTGGATTCCGGAACATCCGGTGATCCCGGTCGGCATGAAGACTCTGTTTCCGTTTACGCCCGACAATAAGCTTCCCGACCATTATGCTCGATGGGCCGACCCATTCATCGCGCTTGCCATCGCGGCCGCTGCAACTAAAAAGGTCAAACTCGGCACCGGAATCTGCCTGCTGCCGGAGCGCGAACCGCTAATCACGGCGAAAATGGCCGCGAGCCTCGACCTCTACTCCGGCGGGCGACTGGTGCTGGGCGTTGGCGCCGGATGGCTGCGGGAAGAGACCGAAGCGATGGGTGCGAACTTCGGCCTTAGATGGAAACAGACGCGCGAGACGGTCGAGGCGATGCGCGTGCTGTGGACTCAGCACGAAGCTTCGTATCAAGGCGACATCGTGAAGTTCCCGGCCGTGCGATCCGAGCCCAAACCGATCCAGAAGCCGTGTCCGCCCGTGCTTCTCGGCGCGCACGGCCCCAAGGCCTTGGAGCGGGTGGCGCGCACCTATGATGGATGGATGCCGCTGGTGGGAAATCCGGAGGAACTGAAGCGTAGCGTCGCGAGACTCCGCCAATTGACGACAGAGCGTGGCCGCAATCCCGACTCGATCCAGATATCGCCGCTGGTTGACCCTGGAGAAAATGGTCCCTCGGCCGACGATCTGAAGCGCTACCGCGAGGCTGGCGCGAGCCGCCTGGTTTTGCTCTCACAGAAAACGGTGGCCGAAACGGCCGATGGAAAGGCGTTGGAATTGGCGCGTCGGTTTGCTCCCGCGGTCGAACGCGCGCGCGCCATCTAAGACCGCCGCCTGCGCACGGGCACTCGCGATGCCGACCGCCGCGCGGATATCTTCCGCGTTCAAAAGGATGGGGCGGCACGCGGCCCAAGTTGGAAAGACGCGGCCGCCAAAGAACGCGCGGCCACGCGATGCGAGTAAGCGCGAACCTATCGCGCTTGCTACCGCGATCAGCGCTGGATTCCGGCCGCTCGCACCGGTGGAAGGCCTCGCTAATGGACGCACTGACAGTAGACCGCATTCACTTCGCATTTACGATTGTCTTCCACTATCTATTTCCGCAACTCACGATGGGCCTCGCCCTGCTCATCCTTATTCTCAAATCAGTCGCGCTGTGGACCTCCAGGGACGAATACCATCAGGCGGCGCGCTTCTGGGGCCGCATCTTCGCGATAAATTTTGCGATGGGCGTCGTCACCGGAATTCCAATGGAGTTTCAGTTCGGCACCAATTGGGCCGCATTCTCGAAAACGGCCGGCGGTATCATCGGCCAGACGCTCGCGATGGAAGGCGTCTTTTCGTTCTTTCTCGAATCGAGCTTTCTCGGCCTCTTTCTATTCGGCGAGAAGCGCCTCGGACCTCGCCTGCACTGGGTAACCGCGTTCCTCATGTTCCTGGGCTCCTGGTCGTCGGGCTTTTTCATCATCGCGACCAACGCCTGGATGCAGCATCCGGTCGGTTATCGAATCACTGCTACGGGCGCGATTGATCTGGAGAGCTTCTGGAGTCTCTTCTCCAATCCCTGGTTCGCCTGGCAGTATCCGCACAATATGTCCGCCTCGGTCATAACCGCGAGCGTTGTGATGAGCGCCACCGGGGCATTTTACCTGTTGACCGACCAGCATCACGCACACGCGCGCATCTTCCTGCGGACCGGGGTCATCGCGGGCGCTATCGCTTCATGCCTGATGATGTATCCACTCGGCGATGCCCAGGCCCTCAACGTCGCCATCTATCAACCGTCGAGTTTCTCGGCTATGGAGGGACTTTTCCATACGCAAGAGGGCGCACCGCTGGCAATCCTGGGACAGCCCAATATGGAAAATCAAACGCTCGACAATCCGCTGATCATCCCGAACGTCCTGAGTTTTCTTACTTACCGGCGCTGGCACGCCGAGGTTAAGGGGCTCGACACGTACAGCCGCGATGACTGGCCTGACAATGTGCCGCTTCTCTATTACGCCTACCACAACATGGTCGGACTCGGGACTTTCTTTATTGCGATCCTCCTCTTGGCTGTTTGGAGCCTATGGCGAGGATGGCTATACGAATGGCGACTGTTGCTGTGGGCGCTGATGCTGCTGGCGCCGTTTCCGTACATCGCAACTCTCTTCGGCTGGATGACTGCCGAGCTCGGGCGGCAACCCTGGCTGATTTACGGTCTCATGCGCACCGCGCAAGGCGCCTCGCCGCTAGTGACCGAAGGCAACGCCCTGTTCACGCTGATTGGCTTCTTTGGAATGTACAGTGTGCTTTCAGTCCTGTTCCTTTTTCTGATTTACCTGGAAGTGCAGCGCGCCCCGGCAGCGGAAGCACAGGGACCGGCCGCGCCGGCGCGAACCGCGGCGACTCACTAAGATGGAAGGACACGGCGATGGAAGTGTTCTGGTTCTGTGCGGTCGCGGCGATGCTGGCGGTTTATGCCACTCTCGATGGGTTCGACATCGGCGCCGGTATCATTCATCTGTTCGTGGCGCGCACCGATGCCGAGCGGCGCGCCGTGCTGCGTTCCGTGGGTCCGGTTTGGGATGGCAACGAGGTCTGGCTGATCGCGGCGGGCGGCACTCTCTTCATGGCATTTCCCACCCTCTACGCCGTGAGTTTCAGCGGATTCTATCTGCCGCTGATGATCGTGCTGTGGCTCCTCATCCTGCGCGGCATCTCATTGGAGTTTCGTAACCACATCGATAGCGCCGCATGGTCGCCTCTTTGGGACGTGGTTTTTGCCGGTGCGAGCGCGGCCCTGGCCGGCGTCTTCGGCGCCGCGATTGGAAATATCGTTCGCGGTGTTCCGCTCGGCAACAGCGGCTATTTCTTTCTGCCGTTGTGGACCAACTTCCGTGTCGGCAAGCAGGCCGGCATCTTGGACTGGTTCACTATTGTGGTCGGATTCGCGACCTTTCTGGCGATGGCCGAACACGGCGCGTTGTGGGTGGCGATGAAGACCGAAGGCGACCTTGAGGCACGCTGTCGCCGTTTCGCTCGTCTCGGTTGGTGGGCGGTGCTTCTCTTCACCGCCTTAGTGGCGATAATCAGCCCATTTGTCCAGCCACATCTGCTCGACCGAATCGCCAATCATCCATGGGGTTACGTTTTTCCCGCCGTCGCGATAATGGGACTTTTTGGAATGAGATATTTTAATGCGCCCGCCACCGGCCGGCGGTCGTTCCTCTTCTCCTGCATGTACA
>JBOHWJ010000437.1:0-1956 GCA_050736495.1 Binataceae bacterium (SeqCode)
GTATAGGAGAGCACGCCCAGCCATAGCCGCGGCGGCGTGCTTACGCGATGGCCGTGCTGCAGCAACTCGTCGCGTCCGGAGAGGAAACATTCGCCGGGTATGCCGAGAATCGGCCGCACGAGGTCGGCGAAATTCAGATAGGAGACCGCGACCAGTTGCCCTTTGGAGTTACAGATCGGGCCGCCGCTCAGCCCGATATTGAAGGCCGAGGCGGTAACGCATACGCAGCGCTCGAGTACGAACTCCCAGGCCGCGTCGAACGGTCCGAGGTACGTGATGATGCCGATATCGGCGCAGCGCTTTTCGCCGCCAAGGCTCGAGACGATGAAGACTTCCTGCCCGGTCGCGCACTGTGTCGAAGGGATAACTTCCAGATGCGGGTGGGCCTTGCCCTCGATTTGAATCAGGCCGAGGCTGGTGGTGAAATCGCGGGCCACCACGCGGCCGGGAACCTGATCGCCATTGGCGAGCGTGACCATCACGTTCTGCGCGCCCATGATCATGTAGTTGACCGTGATGATGAGGCCGTCGCGACTGACCAGAGTGCCGGTACCGCGGCGGTCAGTGCCGAGACCGATGCCGACGGACGGATGCGTCTGCGGTACCTGGCAGTGAATACCCACCACCGTGCGCGCAACTCTTTCCAATAGTGCTACGCTCGCGTTCACCGCTGGCGCTCCACGTTAAACCAAAGAGCCTCGACTAAAGTGCCAATCAGCGCAATCGCGTCAGCGCGCTCCGCGCTTGTGTGGCGATTCACGCCGCGGTTCCGACCCCGCCGTGCACGCCATAAGGGCTTCAGCACGGCCATGGGCTCCCGCCCGCGTAATGTTACTCACAGATGGCGGAGCTATCAGATCATCGCCAGCAATTCCACCGATCGCATCAGGAACGCCGGCAGGCGGGCGAGCGGTAGCCACGGGCATCGAAGGCATCCTATCACGTTTGCCGGTGTGGTCGCCGCGCGCGCATACGCTGTGCCGTTCGCATCCCTGCGCTCGAAGATCGCGCGCTGCGATCGTGCTTGGCTGGTGGCAATCGCGCTTGACTTCGTGGTCCGCTAAGGCTTACGCACAAAGTGGACAGTTCCTAAAGGTGGATAGCGGCCATGTCTCACGATTTGTTAATACGAAATGGAATGATCGTGGACGGCACCGGCGCGCCCGCATACCGCGCCGACCTCGCCGTCGCCGACGGACGAATCGTCGAGATCGGCCGCATCTCCGCCGGCGCGGCGCGTGTGATTGACGCGTCGGATCTCGTGGTCGCCCCCGGCTTCATCGACCCGCATACCCATTACGACGCCCAGATTTGCTGGGATCCGCTCATCAGTTGCTCGTCATGGCATGGTGTGACGACCGTTATCATGGGCAATTGCGGGGTTGGTCTCGCGCCCTGCAAACGGGACGAGCGCGAGGTTGCTACCTGGAACCTGGTGCACGTCGAGGCGATTCCGTACGAGGTGCTGAACAAGGGTCTCAGTTGGGACTGGCAGACCTTTCCCGATTACATGAATGCCGCGTCGCGGCGCGGCGTTGGCATTAATGTTGGCTTTCTCGCCGCGCTGTCGCCGTTTCGCCATTGGGTGATGGGCGAGGACGCGATGGGACGCGCGGCAACGCTGGAGGAGACCACGCAAATCCGCGGGCTGCTCGGCGACGCGATGGCGGCGGGCGCGTTCGGCTTTTCGCTTACCGTGATGCCGCAGCATCTGGGCTACAAGGGCCAACCGCTGGCCTGCCGGCTGGCCAGCAACGACGAATTGCGCGCCTACGCGGGCGTGCTCAGGGAACGTGGTCACGGCGCGATCGAGATCGCGCTGACGCGCCAGCCGAGCACGGTCAACGATCGCGAATACGCGCTGCTCGAATTGCTGCTCAACGAAAGCGGACGGCCGGTCACGTGGCTCAACCTGCGCGATCGCAGCGACGATCCGCAGGCGTGGTCGAATACGCT
>JBOHWJ010000438.1:0-1725 GCA_050736495.1 Binataceae bacterium (SeqCode)
CTGGACCGGCGATTGCGATGGGGTGCACGGCAGTTGAAAATGGAGCCCAAATTTCATGGAGCGGTCTCCTGTCCCTGGCGAAAGACGCATGCGCCAAAGTCGTCTCGGAAAAATTCGCGTAACTTCGCCGCGTCGGTTGCTCAGCGCGTCGACCATCCTTGGAATTGAAAATCCATCCCGCCGCGCCGGGTTAGCGGGATGCGACATCGATATTCCAAGATTGATGTCTTCGTGTGCAACCGCTTTCAGCACTGCCCGTCACGGGTCCGTGCCTTAATCGGCAAACATTGCGTTCGCCGATACCTCAGGGCTTGATAGCGACTGCGACGATGCGGTCGCCTTCCCGGCGTATGCCTTCGGGCGTCAGGACCTGCTCGAGTTCGCGTTTTATCTCGTCGCGTGCCGTGATACGCAGGTCTTCCGGAAGGTGGCTGAGGAAATTGCCGAACGAACTCGCCTCGGCGTGCTCGATCGCCGCCTCCGCGGTCTGATGGTATTGCACATCGGGGCGCACTTCGATTTTCTTCACGTAAAATCCAGTTTGGCCAAACAGGCTCTGGAGTTCGCTCGCATTGACGCGATGGATCCTGTCAGTGGCGGCCTCGGCGTAGTTGCTATACGGTGCGTGCGCGAGCACCTGAGACGCGATGGCCTGAAGCTGGCTCCGTTGGCCCCTGGAGCGAATCGAGATGCCGAGGCGGCCGCCTCTTTTCAACACACGGCGGATTTGCCGCAGCGCCTCGAGCTTTTCCGCCAACCAGTGAAACACGGCGTTGAGATAGACGACATCGAAGCTCGCCTCCGGGAACTCGTTCAAGTCGTAGGCATTGCCGACTTTGAAGCTGAGGTTCGGCCGCGTCTTCTTTTGCGCGAGTTCGATTCGCAGTGGCAGCGGATCGATCCCGGTGATTGATCCCGTCGCGCCTGCGCGGCCCGCCGCGTACGCCGCCAGGAGCCCGGTGCCGCAGCCGATGTCGAGTATGTGTTCGCCGGGCGCGATCGCGAGCGCGGCAATTAGCACCTGTCCCGCTTTGAATTGGCGCTCGGCGCTGACGCGTTCGTAGCGGCGGGCGAGATCCTCGGTATCCAGGGTTAAACTCGGATTGGACATGGGTTCATTCCGTTCACAAGCGCACAACGATTCGGGCCGCTTTACGATGGGGCCAGCTTACGGCTAATAGCCTTGTCTGTGCCAGAGAATTTCGGATCTGACGGCGCCTTCGCGCGACGGTCAGTGCGTGGTTCGGAGTGCGTGCTCGACTACCCGATTAGCGTTAGGCTACGAGGCGCTTCAAACATTTAACGCGGGAGGTACAAGCCGATGAAGGGCGTGGTCTTTCTTGGCAATCGAAAATTGGAGCTTGCGGAATTTCCCGACCCATCCGCGGGGCCGGGTGAGGTAGTCGTGGCAATCAAGGGGTCGGGAATGTGCGGCTCCGATCTCCACGTCTATCGCGCGTCGGGGGCTCAATCGGCGCTGGGTTTCATGGGTTTGGCGGGCGCGGTCGCCGGTCATGAACCTTGTGGAGTCGTCGCCGAAGTCGGCGCGGGCGTGAATCCACGGCAAGCGCAGGTTGGCGCGCGCGTGATGGTACATCATTACACCGGCTGCGGCATCTGTCCGCATTGCCGCGCCGGGTGGTCGCAGATGTGCGTCGAGGGCTCGATCGTTTACGGCGTCAGCGGACACGGCGCGCATGCGCCTTATATGAAGGTGCCGGCGAG
>JBOHWJ010000439.1:0-14627 GCA_050736495.1 Binataceae bacterium (SeqCode)
GCGAGTACGTTGCTTTCCTCGACGCCGACGACACCTGGCTGCCCGGGACGCTTGCGCGCATGGTTCCCGCTCTCGCTCGCGATCGCGATTGCGTGATGATCTACAGCGACGCCCTCCGGATCGATAGCGACGGCAAGCCGCTGCCCGGGACCTACTATGGGCGCGTGGCATGTCCGCCACCGTCGGTGGAGGATGTCCTCACGTGGATCTGGAACATCCTGCCGAGCACGATCGTGATAAGGCGGCGGGCCTATGAGGAATGCGGCGGTTTTTGCGCGGAGTTCGGCCGCCAGCATCCGCAGTGCGAAGATTCCTATTTCTGGGTTCGCGCGCGTGAGCACGGGCCGTTCAGCTACATGGCCGAGGCGCTTACACGCTACCGTGTGCCGGCCTCCTTCAGTCGGCGGCTGGTGCGCCGCAGCGTACCCACATGGCCCGGCGGCTCGCAAGGGCTCAGTGGCGCGGAAATCGCGCGCTACGTGGAAAACTACCAATTGTTCGCGCGCCTCGTGCGTGAGCGCCACGGCGCCAGGGCGGCACGGCTGGTCGAGGCGATTCGGCGTGAAGAAGTGAACATGCTGACCTCGGTCGCACTGACCGCGATGGCGATGGAGAAACGCTCCGTCGCGCGCAGCGTCTATCGCCACCTGCTCGGCTACAAGGTGTCGCGGCTCAAGACCGCGCTGCGGATGGGATGGGCGTGTCTGCCGCCGGCTACCGCCCGCGCGCTGGCGAACTGTCTTACGCCGCGGATGGCGCGTTTCGTCAACGGTCCCGCTCACGCGTAGGACGGATCGGGATCCCCGGTAGCTTGACAGTTTTGGCTTCCAACCACGCGATGCAGACCGAGGTTGCGCCGCAACTTACGCAAGGAATTGTGCAAGCGCCTGCCGGCGACCTTGCGCGGGGACCCTCGTACAAGTTTGCGGACGCTGGCCGCTCCGCCGCCGCGGTTCCACGCAATATCGCCTGGAGTTACGTCAGTTGGGTGCTGTCGATCATAGCGCCGCTGGTGCTGATTCCGTTTTATGTGCGCTTCCTGGGTGCGCGGCTTTACGGCGAATGGCTGGTCATCCTGAGCCTCACCTCGTACCTGGCGCTGGCCAATCTCGGCATGGGACAGACCGTCGGCAATCGAATCGCCGAGGCGATCGCGCGCGGCCGCAGTGGCGAAGTCGGCCGGCTGGTCTCCACCGCCTTCTTTACCTATGCGGCGATTGCGGTGCTGCTGATCGGACTGATCGTGGCGGCAACGCCACTGTTCGCGCATCGCTTTCTGCCCGGCGCCGGTGGGATGGCCGCGCCCGCGTTCGCCGTGTACGTGGTGCTCTCGGCGCTGGCGTTTCCCACCAAGGTTCATCAGATGGCGCTAAGGAGTTTCGAGCGCGTCGACCGCGAGCAAGCGATCAATGCGGGCGCTATCGCCGGGCGCATCGTGCTGGTGATAACGGTGCTGGTGGCAGGCTTCAAGCTGGTCGCTATCGCCACCATCAACGGCGGCTCGATGCTGGCGGCCGGAGCCGCCGCATACATAATCGCGATCCGTCTCAAGCCCGAGGCGCGGCCGCGCACGCGCGAGTTCTCGCCGTCGCTGCTGCGCGCGATGCTCAAGCCGAGCGCGGCGTTCCTCGCCCTGCAGATCGGGGTGACCCTGATAGTGGGGCTCGACAACCTCGTGATTGGCTACGCGATGGACGGCGCGGCGGTCACTCGCTACGCGGTGCCGTTTCGGCTGATCTGGATGGCGGCGGGACCGTTTGCGGTCGCTATCGCGGCGCTGACGCCGACCGTGACCGTCAATTACGCGCGCGATCGCAAGCCGCTGCTCGCGGACGGGCTGATGCTATCAAGCCGGCTCGCCCTGATGTATGCGGCGTGCGGTACGATTCTGTTGTGGCTGGCGGGTCCTGCCTTTATCAGCGTATGGGCCGGTCAAGACGTTTTTCCCGGCATGCCGACCTACGCGATGGAAGTCGCATTTTTCTTCATCATAGTTCTGATGTCGGCGCCATCGACGATCCTGTTCGCGACCACCCGTCATTATCTTTGGGCCGCGCTGACAATCTTCGAGGGTCTTCTCAATCTCGGCCTGTCACTCTGGTGGGTGCATACATGGGGACTGGCCGGCGTTATCGCCGGCACCGTGGTGGCCTCGCTACTCACGAACGCCTGGTATATTCCGGCCGCGGCCTTCCACACGGTGGATATTCCGCTGGGGTGGATGGGGCGAAAATTGTGGCCCACGGCGGCTCTGGCCATGGTCGCGGTAAGCGTCAGCGTCGCAGTCTCGATGTTCACATCGTCGCTCGCGCTGAGCACGGCTCTTCCGCTTGCCGCGGTTCTCGCGCTGATTTTCGCCCTGGCCTTCGGATGGCTATGCTTCAGCGCGGAGGAGCGTCAGATTGCGCGCACGTGGCTGATGGCAACACTGAAAACGCGCTGGACCGACGATCTGTCGCATGCAGGTTGAGAGGCGGAGCCGCGCGACGGACGCCCATGCCCTTGATGATGACGCTCAAGATGACATCGCCGGCAGGAACGACGCCGCGGCATGGGCCGCGCCGCAGCCACGCCTGGAGCGGTGCATGAGCCGGGCTACCGCATCATCCGGGCGCACCGCATCGGCTCTATCGCCGATGCGTGGCCTTGGAGCCGCGCCGACTGTGATCGAGGGCCAGCGGAGCCTTTACGCGGAGCGTTCGGCCGTATCGCGACCGACCCTGCTGATGACTATCTACGCGAATCCCGACTACTATCCGCCAACCGTCAACGCGGTGAACCTGGCGAGGCAATATTTCAGCGTCCACCTGCTGTGCCGCAACATGGAGCCGTCATTTCGCCGATGGCCGCGGGACGTGACGCTTGAACGGGTCGGGCCATATGCGACTGATGAAGGCAAGGCCGCGATGGGCGCGGCGGCGAAGCTACGTGAGTATTGGCGCTTTGCCGGTGCCGTGCGCAAAGCGATCGCGCGTATTCGGCCGCACTTGATCTACGCTTACGATCCACATGCGTTTGCGGCCGCGATTTGGGCGGGCGCGAAGCGCCGCGACATTCCGCTGGTGTATCAACTTCACGAGCTGCCCGAATCGCGTGACGTGCCGCTGAGATCAATGCAGCGATGGGTGTTGCGCTACGCGCGGGCGCGGACGCGCGAGGCGGATCTCGTGGTCTTTCCGGAACGCAATCGCGCGATGCGCTACCTCGGCGGCATCCATGATGCGCGGCCATCGATGATCGTGCCGAACTTTCCGGCGCGCGACTTTTGTCCGCCGCCATCCGACTGGTCCGCGCTTATCGAGCGTCGCCTCGACGACCAGGAAATCCTCTACATGGGGACGCTCGGCCCCACCAACGGTAACCGCGAGGCGCTCGCGGCCCTGTGCCACGTCAATTCCCCGGCAAGACTGACCATGCTCGGCCGCTGCGCCGATGAATTCCGCGTCGAGCTCCTCGGCCACGCGCAACGGCTTGGGCTGGAGCGCAGGCTGTCAATCGAGAACTGGATACCGCATACCGAACTGCCCATGCGGGCGCGGCACGCGGCGCTGGGGTTGTCCACCTATAAAGCGGTCAGTCAAAGCCTGGAATTCATGGTGTCCGCGACCAACAAACTTTTCGAATATGCCGCCTGCGCGATGCCGGTGGTCGTGCCTGATCGGCCCGGCTATCGTGAGTTTCTCGCTGGCGAGAGCTGGGTAGTTTATGCCGATTTCGAGAATCCCGTCTCGATCGCGCAAGCTATCGACGCGGTCTTCGCCGACCGCGAACGCTACGGCGCGATGTGCGTCGCGGCGCGGCGCGCCTTCGAGGATCGCTATCATTACGAACGGGCGTTCGCGCCGCTGCTCGAACGTATGGTCGCGCTTGCGGGCGCGGTCTCGGCAGGGGATTGAGGACGGGCCCGCGCGCATGAAAGTCTGCATCGCCACCCTGAGCCAGTTCCATATGTTCGATCTCGCCCGCCAGGTCGATCGCTTTGGCTGTCTGCGCAAACTGTATTCCGGCTATCCGGCGTGCCGGGTGCGCGGCGTTTCGCGCGACAAGATGGGCGCGTTGCCATGGCCGGCCATTCCGGGGATGTTTGCCAATCGTTTTGGGCCGGACTGGCTGCGCCACACACTTGGAGTCTCGGCGCTGGCGTCATTTGACAACTGGGTGGCCGATCGCCTTTTACCCTGCGACGTGTTCCATGCGCTCTCGGGATTCGGATTGCGCAGCCATATCGCGGCGCGCCAGCGCTACGGCGCACTCACCGTATGCGACCGCGGCTCCTCGCACATCGTTTTTCAGGACGAGCTTCTGCGCGACGAATATGCGCATTGGGGTGTGCCATATTCCGGCATCGACCGCCGCATCATCGAGCGCGAACTGAGCGAATACGAAAGCTGCGACCGCATCATCGTGCCGTCGCTGTTTAGTTATCGATCATTTATCGAAAAGGGTGTGCCGGAGCACAAGCTTCGGCGTAATCCCTACGGTGTGGATCTCGCGGCGTTTCAGCCGCTACCCAAAACCGACGCGGTCTTTCGCGTCATCTATGTGGGCGGCCTGAGCTTGAGAAAGGGCGTCCCCTATCTGCTGGAAGCGCTGTGCCCGTTACGCTTGCCCAACTTTGAGCTGTGTCTTGCCGGACCATTGACACCTGAACTGCGACCGCTGATGGCGCGCTTCGAGGGCAAATATAGATATCTGGGCACGGTCGCCAAAACGGAACTATTGCACCACTACAGTCAGTCCTCGGTGTTCGTGCTGCCGTCGGTCGAGGACGGTTTCGGACTGGTGTTGGGGCAAGCGATGGCGTGCGGCCTGCCGGTGATCGCGACGACCAACACCGGCGCCGAAGATCTATGCGCCAACGGAGCCGAGGGGTTCATCGTGCCGATAAGGTCGGCCGCGGCTATCCGCGAGCGGGTCGTCCAGCTTTACGAAAATCCCGAACTTCGTGATCAGATGGGCGTTGCGGCTCTGCGGCGCGTGCATGTGCTGGGCGGCTGGGATAATTACGGCGCGCAAACCATTCGGAATTACGAAGAGGCGCTGGCCACGAATCGCGGCGCCGCCGGCGTGGCGATGGCGTAGATGCCGATCGCCTCGAAAATAGTCCCGGCCCACAGGGATCAACACGCCGGCCCGGACGAAGATGGTGCCGCGGTGATGAATCCGCTGACACATCCGCATCGCTCATATCGGCTCGCTTGCGTGCTCACACATCCGATTCAATATCAATCGCCGCTGTTTAAGTATCTCGCAGCCGATCCGGCAATCGAGCTAACGGTTTTTTTCCTCAGCAAGCTCTCGCTGAATGAGTATTACGATGCGGGCTTCGGCACGCGTCTGCGCTGGGACGTGCCGTTGTTGAATGGATTCCACCACGTCTTCCTGCCGAGTGCCGGCGCGGGCGACGCGCTCACGTTCTGGCGGCCGCTGGTATATGGGCTCAGGCGCAATCTGGCGGCTGGCCGCTTCGACGCCTTGTGGGTGCATGGTTACGCCCACCAGGGATTGCTGCGCGCGATCCTGACGGCGAAGACACTCGGCCTCGGCGTCCTCCTCCGCGGTGAGTCGCAACTGGCCGATGAGCCGGCATCGCCGGCCAGGCACGGGCTCAAGCGGGCGCTCCTGACGCGACTGTTTCGGATATTCGACGGCTTTTTAGCGATCGGCACCCGCAACCGCGAATACTACCTGAGTTATGGCGTGCCGGAGCGGCGGATTTTCACGATGCCCTACGCGGTCGACAACGAATTTTTTCGCGACGGCGCTGATCGCGCCTCAGGGAGGCGCGATCAGTTGCGCGCGGAACTCAAGCTCGAGCCCGGCCGGGCCGTGATTCTCTACGCTTCCAAGCTCCAGCGGCACAAACGGCCGGGCGATCTGCTCGAAGCCTTCGCACAACTCATCGCCAAAGGCACGCAGCGGCCCAATCCTTACCTGCTGTTCGTCGGCGATGGTGCCGAGCGCATGGCTCTCGAGGCACGCGCGCACGCGTTGCCTGCGGGGGCGGTCCGGTTCCTTGGCTTTAGAAATCAGACCGAGCTGCCCGCGTACTTCGACCTGTGCGACGTCTTCGTACTGGCGTCGGAACACGAACCGTGGGGTCTGATCATCAACGAAGTAATGAATGCGGCCAAACCGGTGATAGCCAGCGATCGCGCTGGCGCCGCGGCCGACTTGATCATCAACGGCGACAACGGATTCGTTTTTCCGGCCGGCAACATCGCGGCGCTGCGCGATTGCCTGCTCGAGGTGCTCGGTGATCCCGCGCGCGCGGCGCGGATGGGCGCGCGGAGCCGCGCGCGGATGGCGCAGTGGGATTTTCGCGCCGATCGGGACGGATTGCTGAGGGCACTCGCCTTCATTAGGTCGTCGCGCGGGCAATCCCCATGTGACGAAGGTGGCGCCGCGCCGTATGAAGCCCGTGCGGAAGCGCCGGGCGGCGTGACCACCGCCGCATGAACCACCGCTGATGCGCATTCTCTATTTCGAGACCACCGCCTATTACCCGTCGAGCGCACATTTTCTCGAAGCGCTGCATGAGCTCGCGGGCGGGCGCGGATGGACCGTTGATTTCTTCGATGAAGCGCCATACGCGAGACGGCGATCGTTTGCCAGCCGCGTCGCCGCGCGCATCATCGGACGCCGCCCGCCACACTGCTCGGCGCTCAACCGCGAATTTACCGAACGCGCGATAAACTTCCGGCCCGACCTCGTCCTCATCGGCAAGGGCCAATATCTGGCGCCGCGCACGCTCGGGGCGCTCAAGCGCGCGACTGGCGCCGTGATGGTCAACTGGGCGACCGACGACCCGTTCAATCCAATGAACAGTTCGGCGGGTGTGCGCGCGTCGATTCCGATCTACGATCTTTACGCATGTACCAAGCACGCGATCATGACCGACGTCAAAGCGCACGGCTGTAGCGAGGCCATCTATGTTCGCTTCGGGTACAAGACTGGCGTTCATTTTCCCGAGGCCGCCGCTAGCGCCGAGGAAGCGCGGCGCTTTGAATGTGACGTCGCTTTTATTGGTGGCGCCGACGCTGACCGCGCGCCAATCTTCGAGGCCTTGGTACGTGCGCTCCCGGCCCTGCGTCTCAATCTCTACGGCGGTTACTGGGAGCGTTACCCGGCGCTCAAGCCGTATGCGCGCGGAATAGTGGCCGGCCGCGAATATCGCCTTGCGCTAGCGGGCGCGGCGATAGCGATTAACCTGGTACGCCGCTCCAACCGCGACGACCACGTGATGCGGACCTTCGAGCTCCCAGCGTGTGGCGCCTTCGTACTGGCCGAGCGCACATCGACCCATGAGGAGTTGTTTGCGCAAGGCCGCGAGGCGGCATTCTTCTCGGATGCGGCCGAACTCATCGAGGAGGTGCGCCGCTACCTCGCGGATGCGGACGGGCGCCGCCGAATCGCGGAGGCGGGACGGTGCAAAGTGCTCACCGGCCATCATACGTATGCTGACAGGCTGCTCCAGATTGTAGATGCCGCCGTACCGATAGTGGCAGCGCGCGGACTGAAGATGCCGCGGCCGTGCGCGGCTTTCCCGGCGAACGACTAGTGCGGAAGCGATCAAACAGGAGCGGGCGTGTCGCAAGCCGTCCTCTCAACCATCTGCCGCGGATGAGCCGTTCACGTCCGCTGAGCGGACAAAGCGACGCCGTCCAGTGAGGGTGCTTCACGTTAGTCCGTATTTTGCGCCGGCGTATCGCTATGGCGGGCCGATCGAATCAGTCTACAAGCTGTGCCACGAAGTGGCGCGCGCGGGATGCGAAGTGAGGGTGCTGACGACTAACGCCGATGGGCCGCGCAAGGTCCTCGACGTCCTCACCAATCGCAAATACGTGGTTGCGGCCGGTCTCGATGTCATGTACTGCCGCCGGCGATTGCGGCGCACCGCTTCGACCCAGATGCTGCGTTACCTCTTGCCATACGTGCGATGGGCCGACGTGGTGCATCTCACCGCGGTCTACTCGTTTCCGACAATTCCGCTGCTGATGGCGTGCCAGTTGATGGGCAAACCGCTGGTCTGGTCGCCGCGCGGCGCGTTTCAAAGATGGCGCGGCAGCCGGCGCAACGCGGCCAAATGGATATGGGAGTTGGCGTGCAAAGCGATGGTGCCCACGGCCACCATCCTTCACGTGACCTCCGAGGAGGAGCGCGCGGAAAGCCTTAAACGGATGCCGGGACTGCGTGCGGCCGTGATTCCAAATGGCGTCGTGATTCCCTCCAAGGTACGGCATTCGCCCGGCGCCGGCACATTACGGCTCGGCTATATCGGCCGCCTCGATCCAAAAAAGGGCATCGAGAATCTTTTCGCGGCCTGCCGCCTGCTCCGTGATGCGGGAATGACACTTAAGCTGGCAGTCGCGGGCGGCGGCGGCGAACGCTATACCGCCGCGCTAAAAAGCAAAGTCGACGCGCTCTCGCTCGGTGCCGTGGTGACGATGCTCGGCCATGTGTCGGGCGCGGCCAAGGCCAGCTTCTTCCGCGACATCGACCTGCTCGTGGCGCCTTCTTTCACGGAAAACTTCTGCATCGCGGTCGCCGAAGCGCTCGCTCATGGCGTGCCGGTCGTCGCCAGCAAGGGAACGCCGTGGCAGCGCGTCGAGGAGAGCGGGTGCGGGCTTTGGGTTGACAACGATCCGCGGAGCCTGGCCGCCGCCGTCGAGCGGATGAATTGCGGCGGGTTGGCCGAGATGGGCGGCAAGGGGCGGGAATGGATGGCGGCGGAATTCTCGTGGCAACGCATCGCGCGTGAAATGTGCAATTGCTATTCGGAACTGGTCTACGGCGGACCAATCTTCAGACAGGATTCATCACAGGCGTTGGCGCATAACGCGTCGGCATGACACCTCCGCGACGTTCGCGCTGGTTTCGCCGGCGCGGATGACTGCGCCACGCCGGCGGGTGCGGGTTCGGATGCGGTGTAATCGCGGGCGCGAGTGCCGTCAGCATCGGCGCCTCGACGTGCGGCGCGGCGACCGATTTGCCTCCCACGATTGGGGTCCCATGAGCGAATGAGCGTGCCGATTTCTTCAAACTATTAGCCGAGCCTGAATGCTGATTGTAGGAATAAATGCGTATCACGGCGATGCCAGCGCGGCCGCCATCGTCGATGGCCGCCTGGTCGCGGCGGCAGAAGAGGAGCGCTTCAATCGCGTCAAACATTGCGCGGGCTTCCCGCACGAAGCCCTGCGTTACGTGCTGAAAGCGGCCGGCGCCGAGCCCCGCGATCTGAAAATGCTCGCTGTCGCGCGCGACCCGTGGGCGCGCCTGTGGCCCAAGGCATGGTATGCGCTCAAGATGCCATCGCTGGCGAAGTCGCGGCTCACCGTGCGGAGCCGCTTTGCCACCATCGCCGGCGCCGCGGCGGAGGCGCTCGGTATCGACGCCGCGCAAATCGAGGTCCGTCGTGTCGAGCATCATAATGCCCATCTCGCCAGCGCTTTTCTGGTTTCGCCGTTCGACGCCGCGGCGGTCTTTTCGGTCGACGGACTGGGTGACTTTGCCAGCGCCATGTGGGGCGTGGGACGCGGCAACCGGCTCTATCCCGCGGGTGCGGTCACGTTTCCGCATTCGCTGGGCATCTACTATACGGCGCTCACTCAATATCTCGGCTTTCTCAACTACGGCGACGAATACAAGGTGATGGGGCTGGCGTCTTACGGCGAGCCTGAATTCATCGACGAGTTCCGCGGCATAGTGATCGCGCCTAACGGCGGGCGGATGAATTTCGAATTGAACCCCGCCTATTTCCTCCATCACCGCGGCTCGTCCCGCATGACCTGGGAGGGAGGCGAACCCCATATCGATCGGCTCTATTCGGATTACCTCGCCGAGCGGCTGGGCGCCGCGCGTCAGCCCGGCGCCGCCGTCGACGATCGCCATCGCGCGATTGCCTCGTCGATGCAACGGCGGCTGGAGGAAGTTATCCTCGATCGTCTGCGCACGCTGCGGCGCGTGACCGGGCTCAAACAACTCTGCCTGGCCGGCGGTGTCGCCTACAACTGTGTTGTCAACGGCAAGATTCGTGAGCACACCGGCTTCGAGGATGTGTATATCCAGGCGGCAGCAGGTGATGCCGGACTGGCTATCGGCGCCGCCATGCATGTGTGGCATCAGGAGATGGGGAACCCGCGTGAATTCGTGATGGAACATGCCTACTGGGGTCCGGAATTCAGCGGCGCCGAAATTGAGAGCGTGCTGTCGTCAGCCGCCACCGAACTGGAGCGGCAGGGTTGCACCGTACGACAGCTCGACGACGAAGGCGAACTGTGCCGGCTCAGCGCCGCACATATCGCTTGTGGCGAGGTCGTCGGATGGTTCCAGGGCCGCATGGAATGGGGGCCGCGCGCGCTCGGCAACCGCAGTATTCTCGCCGATCCGCGCCGTCCTGAAATGCGCGACATCCTCAACGCCAAGATCAAGCGGCGCGAGATGTTCCGGCCGTTTGCGCCCTCGATCGCGGAGGAAACCACGGGTGATTACTTTGAGCAGTCGTATCCGTCGCCGTTCATGCTGATGGCGTATGCGGTGCGGCCGGACAAGCGCGGGGTGATACCCGCGGCCACCCACATCGACGGCAGTGGACGGCTGCAAACCGTCAACCATGGGCAGAACCCGCTTTACCACCGGCTGATCCAGGAATTCGGCCGGCAGACCGGCGTGCCGGTACTGCTCAACACTTCGTTCAACGAAAACGAGCCGGTGGCGTGCAAGCCGCGGGAGGCCCTCGACTGCTTTCTGCGCACGCGAATGGACGTACTGGTGATGGGGCATTACTTCGTGAGCCGCTCGGCGCACGAGTGAGTATGGAAGCTCTTTGTAGCCGGCCGATGAGGAGAGCGATGAATGGCTAATGGAAAGAAGGTACTGGTGACGGGCGCCGGTGGTTTCATCGGGCACTACCTGATCAACTACCTTGCGGAAATGGGTTATTGGGTCCGGGGCGTGGATATCAAGGAGCCGGAGTTCCGCGCGAGCGACGCTGATGAATTCCGCGTTATGGATCTGCGGCGCTGGGAAAATTGCCTGGCCGCGGCGCGCGGGGTCGACGAGGTCTACGCACTCGCGGCGGACATGGGTGGAATGGGATTCATTTCTTCACATCATGCGCAGATTCTCTATAACAATTCGATTATCAACTTGCAGACGATCGAGGCCGCGCGCCAAAACGGCGTCAGGCGCTACCTCTATGCCTCTTCAGCCTGTGTCTATCCCGAATACCGGCAGACTGAAACCGCCGCCATCCCACTCAAGGAGGAGGACGCTTACCCCGCGCAGCCGCAGGACGCCTACGGCTGGGAAAAACTCATCACCGAGCGCCTCTGCACCCATTATCGCGAAGACTACTCAATGGAGACGCGGATCGCCCGCTTCCATAATATTTTCGGCCCCTACGGCACTTGGGAAGGCGGCCGCGAAAAGGCACCCGCAGCGATGTGCCGCAAGGTGGCGACGGCTAAGCTCACGCGAAACCCGGAAATCGAAATCTGGGGCGACGGCCGGCAGACCCGCTCGTTCTGCTACATCGACGACTGCGTGAACGGCATTTATAAATTGATGCGCTCGGACTACCGCGAGCCGCTCAACCTGGGACAGGACCGCATGGTCACCATTGATCAAATGGCCGACATCGTTGCGGCCATCGCCGGCATCAGGATCGTGAAGAAGCACGTGACGGGTCCGCAGGGCGTTCGCGGACGGAATTCCGACAACACGCGGCTGCGCGCTGTGCTCGGCTGGGAGCCGGAGATTTCGCTGGAAGAAGGGCTCGAGCGCACCTACGTGTGGATTGAAGCGATGGTGCGGGCGAGTCTTTCTCAAAGCAGCGCGGCCTCGGCCTAGGCCACCTCTGTTCAAGTCATTTTTGTCATTCTGAACGGAGTCTGCGAAGTGAAGAACCCCGGAAATCAGAAAAAAGAACAGAATCCGAGATTCCTCGCTGATTCTAAACGCACGTCGCCGACTCCTTTGCTCGCTTCGCCTGAAGCTCCGCTAGGGGCGCTCGGAATTACCACACGACAGCTTGTGCAGAGCTTCCTTAGGTCACGGACCCCGGTTGGCCAGCGGCTTTGAGCCGATGGCGCCCTGGCAGCCCCGAAAAGGGGGAGTTCGACCAGGGACGCGAGGACAACTAATACGCGATTACTATTTTTGAATCGATCGTTCTGGCCCGATCTCGAAGCCACCGGACAGTTTCTCACCGAGCTGTGCGAGGACCTCTCCGCCGAAAACGAGATCACCTTCATTGCTGGTCCTTCCTACCACGCCGGACAGAGCCCCCGCGGACCGTGGCGGCGGGAGCGGATGGGCACGGTTGAGATTATCCGTACCTGGGGGACGCGCCTGCCCAAGCGCCGGCTTGCGCTGCGGATCATCAACCTTGGCACGTACTTCGCGCTAGCTGCGGCGGCGGCACTGCGCCTCAAGCCGCCTGAAGTGGTGATCGCCGAAACCGATCCGCCGCTGCTGGGTGCGCTCGGCGCTATCCTGAAGCGGCGTTGGGGATGCCGGCTGATCTACAACGTGCGCGACCTTTATCCGGATATCGCGCAGGCTACCGGCGGCGTCAAAAACTCCCTGCTGCTGAGAATCCTCGAACGCGGCAATCGGATGGCCTACGAGTCGGCCGACCGGGTGATCGTGCTCGGCGAAGACATGGCCGGCCGTGTAATCGCCAAAGGTGTAGCGCCCGAGCGGGTTACGATCGTGCCGGACTGGGTCGACTGCCAGCGAATTCGCCCGCTGGAGAGCAACCCATTTCGAACGGAGTTTGGCGACCGCTTCGTCGTTATGTACTCGGGGAACCTCGGGCTATCACAACAACTCGACATGGTGCTGGACGCAGCCGACCGTTTACGCGACGACAAACGCATCATTTTCGTCCTTATCGGCGCTGGCGCGCGCCGCGATTGGTTGGTTGAGCGCGCACGCAAGCTTGGGTTGCCCAACGTCATGTTCTTGCCGTATCGGCCAAAAGAAAAACTCGCCGAATCGCTCAGCGCCGCCGATTTGCATTTGATCCCACTATCGGCGGGAACGGCGGGATGCCTGGTGCCAAGCAAGATTTATGGAATCCTCGCGGCGGGCCGTCCGTTCGTGGCGATTATGGAGGAGTTTGCCGAAGTCGCGCGCATCGCCCGCGACCATGCGGTCGGATTTGTCAGCCCTCCGGGCGATGCCGAGGCGATGGTGCGAATCGTACGCGCGGCGGTCAGCGCGCCTGCCGAGTTGAAGATGATGGGCAAACGGGCGCGACGGTTGGCCGAGGCTAAATTCGACCGCGCCATCGTCACGCGCAGATTCGGCGAAGTGTTGGCGGAAACCGTTGAGACCAACGATTACGCGGCGGGCAAATGACGCGGAATCGGGACTCCCGATGTTCTCGCTCGTGCGGTTGGCGGCATTTCGCTAACCGAATGCTCAGGATTGGCGCACTCTGGTCAATTAGGCCCGATTAAATTAATTTACACCTAATCGCGCGTTATTTTTGTTTCGCGCGTCGCGTATATTCGCGTCAATGGAAATGCAGTCCTGGACGTTCCTGGCCGTGCCGCTCGTGGCGTTTGTGCTGGCAGCCTCAGGCTTGCCATTGGCGAAACGGCTTGCCACGC
This sequence comes from Binataceae bacterium (SeqCode), assembly GCA_050736495.1. Classification (GTDB taxonomy): domain Bacteria; phylum Desulfobacterota; class Binatia; order Binatales; family Binataceae; genus JBOHWJ01. Next base: position 13,620 of record JBOHWJ010000439.1, read on the forward strand.
GCTACGGCATCGTCGCAACGCCTTACAGCGATTCGCGTCATAGTGCGCCGACGCCGCTGCTGGGTGGCGCCGCGATCGTCGTCGCGGTGCTGGCCGCGATGGCGGTGGCGGGAGCGTTGCCTCTATGGATGTTGGTCGGGGCCGCGGGCCTGTTCGCAGTGGGGTTGGTCGACGACTCGATCGTACTGAAGCCGCTTAGGAAGTTCCTGATGCAACTGGCGGTGGTGGTGTTCGTGGTGGCGGTGGCGCCGGGTTTCGGGCTTCTGCCGTGGCCGCTGCTGGCCGCGGCGCTGGCGGTGTTCTGGCTGGTCTCGACCGTCAACGCATTCAACCTGGCCGATGGACTCGACGGCCTTGCGGGTGGCGTGGGGATTGTGGCGGCGCTGGCGGTGACCACGATTGGGCTTATGCGTCACGACCTCGCTGTGGCTTATCAGGGACTAGCGATCGCGGGCGCGCTGGGCGGCTTCCTCATCCACAACCTTCATCCCGCGTCAATCTTCATGGGCGACTGCGGAGCGCTGCCGCTCGGACTGCTGCTGGGGATAACCGCACTCCACGCGGGTGGTCTCGCCGCGGCCCACTCGCGGCTTTCCCGCTACGTCGTGCCTATTCTGATTATGCTGATGCCGTTGCTGGATACGGCCATCGTGAGCGTGAGCCGGATGGCTACGGGCATCCCGGTTTCGCGCCGCGGTCTCGACCATTCGCATCATCGCCTGCTGGTGCTGGGACTCTCCGACGAGCGGGCGGTGGCGGTATGCTGGGGCATCGCGCTGGCGTCGGGACTGTGTGCGGTGGCACTGGCGGTGATGCCGCACGCGTACGTGATCGCGTTGTTGCCTTTCATCGCGGTTACCTTTGCGCTGGTCGGACTTTTCATGATCGACCTGACTTTCGACTCTAACCCGCCCGGCATCGCCTACGGGCGGCTGCAGTGGCTGGCACGACTCATTCTGAGCTTCAGCTATAAGCGGCGCGCGGCCGAGGCCGCGCTCGATCTCGTGC
>JBOHWJ010000440.1:0-4365 GCA_050736495.1 Binataceae bacterium (SeqCode)
GTGTGATGGTTTCGTTGAAGAGTGTCGCGATCACCGGCTTGGTTTTTTGCGTCTGCGCGTATTCGCGCCGCACCGCCATCATCATGTAGTACATCACGTGCGCGTAACCCTGGGAATGGTAGAAATAATCGTCGTCATCCCATGAATGAACCCTGCTGCCATCTGGCTTGCGCGTCATGTAGAGCATCGCATGGGCGTCGCCGAGCATGTCGGTCCATGCCTGGATCAGCCGGATCAACTCAACATTGCGCTGGTTGAGTTCGCTCGAAGAGCGCGGAGTGGCGTGCAGACCGGCGACATAGAGCCGCAGATGGCGGACGCCATCTGCGTATTTGCGCTCGGCCGACGGCAACATCCAGCGCGCCGCGTCATTGCGGAAATCGGTATCGGCGATCACCAGGTTGGGGTCGTACTCGTTGGAGGAAACCTTGGTGAGATGATCCTTGAATACCCGCATGGTCTCGCGCACCGCCATGATGATGCCCAACTGGCGGTTGGCGTTATTGTCGGCCATCAGGCGCGGGCCCCACAGGAAGACATCGTTGGGGCGCCAGCCAAAGCCGGTGTGCAGTTCGTGGTCCATGATATTGGCGAGTGTGGTCGCGAAGATCTCGCCGGGAATGAACGGTTTGTCGGCCGGGAACTGCTGATCGATATTATAATCGAGACGATTGTGCCGAATTTGTCCGAAGTGAAGGCTTAGATTGATGATGACGAGGATGGCGACCGCAATTCCAAGCGCGATACCGATTCGTTTAAGCGACATCCCGTGATTCTCCGCCGCGTGTATGTGCCGGACAAAGGGGGCTGCTGCTCCATTGTCCGGCCGAACTTCCGGACCGTGGCAACGATGCGGCCATGGCCGCACGCGGCCAGCCGGAGTTCATCGCGGAACGCGGATCGTTTTGATTGTAGCGGGCGAAAAATTCGCGGTCGCCATACCGGCGCGCCAGCAGGTCAAGCACCTTGGTCGCGCTCGTCACGCAGCGCCGCGCGAGTGTCCATCGTCAGCGAATTGAATACTGAAGCTGGACGGGCGCGCCGTTGCGCATGACGTTCAGTGTGATGGTGCGCTGGTCGCGCAGGCTCCCCAGCAGTTCCATCGCCTTGGCGGGGTCGCGCACCGGCTGACCCGAGACGGCGGTCAGCACGTCGCCGTCCCGCAGGCCAATCTCCGCAAAGACCGATCCGGGCTGGATTTCGGAGAGGCGAAAGCCGTCGCTGGCGCCGTTCTCGAAGTTGGGCACCGCGCGAATCTGGGTAAACAGCTTCGCCATGTTCTGCATGCTGTTGTTGACGGTCGAACGGTCGATGACATAGCGGTTGCCGTCGAGCCGATGAACGCCGCTGATCGGATGAGAGGTGCTACCGCCGTGGATTCCGGAATTACGCGAACGCCGCCCGCGCGTTCCCGGGAACGACCGGATACTGCCGCCTTCGCCTTGATCTCCGTGTGGGATTTCGATCGCGACGCGATGGCCGTTGTGCATGATGATAGCGCGATCGGGGCCAACCTCGACGAGCTTACCGGCGTCCGGAATCGTATCGCCCAGCCGATACAGCGTCTGGTTGCCGGTGGCGTCGCCGACGATTGCATACGGCCGCGCCAGCGACAGATGCGAGGTGCCCAGCAACGTTATAGAAAGCGGCTCATCCTCGGCGGGGGCGGGTTCGCTCTGTGGCGCCGGCGCCAGATTGAAGATGTCGCGCTTCGCGATCTGGTCATAGAACGCAACCTGATGCGCACCCACGGCGCTTCGTGCCGACCCGTCGGGCACTACCTCGGGTGGCACCACGCCACCAGCCAGGCGCAGCGCGAAAACATCACTGACCGCGAGTGCCGCGAACCACGCGATCAACGCGATCAGAACCAGGTTGAGCGCCCACGCGTAGCGCTCGGGCAAACTGAATCCCATCAGAACTGTGCCTCAGCTTCGTATGAACAGCCCTCGACCAGCCGCTGCACGTCGTAATTCCAGCGGCCCTTCCAGCGCTCGATCGTCACGCTCGCCTGGCTGTAGCCGTTGCGAACCTGATCGAGCATACGCGCGAGGTAAATGCTCTCATCGTCACCGCGATCGTTCAACGCCCTTTGTCGTTCGAGCCCGGAGGCCGCAATATTCAACACTTCGAGCGCGAGTTCCCGCACCTTGACGCGGCCGGCGCGGGCGTCGAGTCCGAGCTTATGCGCCGCGTCAGTCAGGGCGAGCCGTTCGGTAAAACTCCAGCGCTTGACCACGTCCCAGGCCGCAGTCAGGCAATCGTTGTCATGAAAAATGCCCTTGAGCAGCGCCGGCAACGCGAGCATCAGCGCGGGCGGCTGACTGTCGGCCGTGCGCACCTCGATATACTTCTTGAGCCGCACTTCGGTGAAAATCGTGGTCAGATGGTTGGTCCAGTCATCCACGGTGGCGCGCTTGCCGCCCCATCCCCGCTCCATGTACTGACGGAACGTTATTCCGGGTGGACGCGTCAGATCGATATAGTCGTGGTCGCGAATCAGGAAGTACATCGGGACGTCGAGCGCGTATTCGGCGTAATCCTCGAAGCCGGCGTCGTCACGGAAGACGAATTCCAGCGTGCCGGAGCGTTCGCGGTCGGTGTCAGTCCAGATATGGCCGCGGTAACTGTGGTAACCGTTGAGCCCGCCATCGGAGATCGGCGAGTTGGCGAACATCGCGTAGATCAGCGGCACCAGCCCCATGCTGACGCGCAGCTTGCGCATCGCGTCGGCCTCGTCGCTGTAGTCGAGATTGGCCTGCACGCCGGCGGTCTGCTTCATCATGCGCTGGCCGAGGCGGCCTTTGCGCGCCATGTACGGATACATGATTCCGTAACGGGTCTTGGGCAGCAGCTCAATCTCGTCAATGCGGCTGATGGGCTGCATGCCGAGTCCGAGGATCGTCGCACCCAATTCGGTGCCGACTTCGAGCAGTTGCTCGACGTGGCGGGTGAACTCGCGATGCGCGCAATGAATGGTCTCGCATTGCTCGCCCGAGAGTTCGATTTGACCGCCGGGCTCGATAGTGATGGCGGCGCGTTGATCCTTGAGCCCGGTCAGGCGGCCGCGTTCTTCGTCTGGTTCGTAGCCGAATCGTGCGACGAGCCGGCGCAGGATTTGCTCGACCCCGCCTGGTCCGGAAAACGGCAGGGCCGTACCGTCGCGGGCGGAGACCGCGATTTTTTCGTACTCTGTCCCGACCCGCCATTTGTCGCGCGGCTTGCCGCCGCTTTCAAAATAGCGAATGAGGTCCTCTCTGGATTCAAGCGGTTCGTTCATAGGCCTAATCCCATGTCTGTTAGGACCTTCCCCCCAACCGCGCGCGCCTAATAATGGCTTCGGCGGCGGATGGAGGCAAGCCGGAGAGCGCACGCGAAATCGATCTCCGAGCAACGTGCGCCAGCGCTCAGCAACGATGTCCACCGCCGCATTTTCGCAAAATTAACAATCTTCCGCGATTGCACACCGCCTCCTCCGGCGCGACCCTGTCGCTTGTCACTTGCGGTTTGCTCGCCTAAGTTAAGCGCGCGCGCCGCACGGGGGAGCTTGATGCCCGACACCATCCTTGCGATTGACCAGGGAACCACCGGGACCACCGTGATGGTGATCGACGCGGACGGCAGTATTCGCGGGCGCGCCTACAGTGAAATCCGCCAGTTTTATCCGCGCCCCGGATGGGTCGAGCATGACGCGGAACAGATTTACCGCTCGGCGGTGAACCTGAGCCGCGAAGCATTGGCGCGTGCCCGTATTGGCGGACGCGACCTCGCCGCCATCGGGATCACTAACCAGCGCGAAACTTTCGTGGTATGGGATCGCGCCACCGGCCGTCCGGTGCATCGCGCCATCGTATGGCAATGCCGGCGCAGCGCGGACATCTGCGCACAACTGCGCGAGCGCGAGGCCGAGGTCACCGCGCATACGGGGCTGCTCATCGATCCGTATTTCTCGGGCACCAAGCTCAAATGGCTGCTCGACCACGAACCGTTGCTACGCCGCCGTGCGCGCAAGGGTGATCTATGCTTCGGCACCATCGAGAGCTGGCTGATCTTCAAGCTTTCGCGCGGCGCGGCATTCGTGACTGATTTCACCAATGCCTCGCGCACCATGATGCTCAATCTGGACCGCCTCGCGTGGGACCCGGCGATGCTGGAAATGCTGGGCGTGCCGGAGCGCATGCTGCCGGCGCCGGTATCCTCGCGCGGCCCGCTTGCCGAAGCCGCCGCTGGCACTATCAGCGATCGCCCCATCCCGATATGCGCGAGTATCGGCGACCAGCAAGCGGCGCTTTACGGCCAGTCTGCGACGCGCGCCGGTGACGCCAAAGTGACCTACGGAACCGGCGCATTCCTGCTGATGCATAC
>JBOHWJ010000441.1:0-15013 GCA_050736495.1 Binataceae bacterium (SeqCode)
GCCGTACTCACACGCGAGGTCGAGACCAACCGGCAGCTTTACAAAAACGTTCTTCTCCGGATGCAGCAGATAGCGGTAGGGCAGCAAGCGCCCGTCAGCAACATCAGCATTGTCGACCGCGCCGTTGCGCCTGAGCTTCCCTCAACTCCCAAAAAGCGCCGTGATCTGGCGATCAGCGGGTTGCTCGCGCTGCTGTGCGGGATTGCGCTCGCGTTCGTCCTGGACCAGCTCGACGACCGTTTGAAGACCAGCAAGGAGATGGAAAAATACCTGCAATTGCCGAATCTCGCCGTGGCCCCGGACTTTGCAAAACTGATCGGGCTTAACGGTAGGTTTCGCCGCCTCGGCCATACGGGCTGGTTGCTTTCGGCCAGGACCCAAGGATCACTCCAGGGCGCACAGGCGATTCATCACGCCGCAGGTAAAGGAGATGTGTATCGGTCCATTCGCACAGCTCTGTTATTTTCACGAGGCGAACCGCCCCCCAAGAAGGTGCTGATCACCAGCGCGATCGAAGGAGAGGGCAAGACCTGGACCGCGGTTCATACCGCGCTTGCCTTCGCTCACACCGGAGCGAGGACCTTGCTGATCGACGCGGACCTGCGCCGGGCGCGTTGCCACGAGGCGCTGAACCTGGATAACCGTGTCGGTCTGAGCGAAGTGCTCGTGGGTCGATGCGAGCCGGAAGACGCCATCCGTGTGATTGAAGGCGAAAACCTCTCTCTCCTGACCGCCGGCTCGCGCGCGCCCAATCCATCCGAACTTTTAACCTCCGCAAGGATGTTGCAGCTACTTGATTGGCTCTCGCGCCCCTACGAGTACATCTTGATTGATTCCGCTCCGCTCATTTCCGCGAGCGACACCCTCGGGGTCGCAACCATGGCCGACGGAGTGGTTCTGGTGGCGGGCGCGCATACCCCGAAGCAAGATGTTCGCCGTGCCACCGAACTCCTCTCCTTCGTCGGCGCAAACGTGCTCGGCGTCGTCCTCAATCGGGTGGACTTCCACCACGCGGACTACAAGGAATACTCACGCTATTACTTTTCCTATGACGATACCATTGAAGAAACCTTGTGCACGGAGGCTGACTCCCAACCGCCAACAACATCATTGTGAGATGTCGGCCGCATGCCTATCCGGGTCCGCCTCGTAGGATGCGCTCATGGTTCCCGCGTACTGGCTTCGGCGGCGAGCGCCACGAGTTGTGTCGGGAGAGATAAGAGGTGAGGGCGCAAGCTGTTGAAATAGTTTCAACGGCCCGCTCGGCGAGCGCTTTCGAGTCCAGCCAGGGATCGGTCGCACACAATGTAGAACCGCTTTCTTGTAGTGTACGCCAAAGAACATAGCAAACGGATCTTACTTACGGGAGGAGCCGGCTTTATCGGTTCCGCCCTGGTTCGCAGGCTGATCTGCCAGCAGGCCGCCATGGTCGTCAACTGCGACAAGTTCACTTATGCTGCGATTCCTGCCGCGCTGCAGGAGGTCGATGGGCAGCCTGAATATCGTCTGGAGAGAATCGACATCTGCAACCGGCGCAGCGTTGAACGGATTTTTCGTAGCTATCGACCCACGGGTGTGATTCATTTCGCGGCGGAAACTCACGTGGACCGGTCGATCGAGGGTCCACTGGCATTCATTCGGACTAATGTACTGGGAACGGGCGTTCTGCTTGAGGTTTCGTCCGGCTACTACAGCGAGTTGAGTGCGGCTGAACGGATTGCATTCCGTTTTCATCACGTCTCCACTGACGAAGTCTTTGGTTCCTTGCCTAATGAAGGCCCGGCGTTCAACGAGAGCGACGCGTATGCTCCTAACTCGCCTTACTCAGCCAGCAAGGCGGGTGCCGACCATCTCGTGCGCGCCTGGCATCGCACCTTTGCCTTCCCGGTTGTGATCACTCACGGCTCGAACACATTTGGTCCATGGCAATTTCCGGATAAGTTCATTCCCGTGATGATTATCAACGCCCTTCGGGGGCGTCCCATGCCGATCTACGGGAAGGGAGACAATATCCGCGATTGGCTTTTCGTTGAGGATCATGTCGAGGCTCTCTGGCGGGTGTGGTGTGATGGCGTAACGGGAGACTCCTACAACATCGGCGGCGAAAGCGAGCTCACCAATCGGCAAGTCGCGATCCGAATCTGCCGGTTGCTGGATCGCATCCTGCCCGATTCGCCGAATCGGCCTCACGAACGGCTCATCACGTTCGTGGCCGATCGTCCCGGTCACGATTTTCGCTACGCGCTCGACACCACGAAAATTCGGCGGGAACTGGGTTGGCGGCCTCGCTACGGTTTCGACGAGGCCTTGGAAGAGTGCGTCCGCTGGTATATCGATAACCGGCCCTGGTGGGAAAATATACTGGCGGAAAAGTATCAAGGTGCCCGACTTGGGCTGAGAATGGGCCGGGAGCCTGGTTATGACGGAGCGAACAGCCAAAGGTATCGTTCTAGCGGGCGGTAACGGCAGCCGCCTGCGGCCCCTTACTCTCGCGGTCAGCAAGCAGTTGCTGCCGGTATTCGACAAACCTATGGTCTTCTATCCGATCTCCGTTCTTATGCTGGCCGGCATTCGCAACCTGCTGATTATTAGTCAGTCCTACAATCTGTCGCATTACCAGGCGCTTTTGGGTGATGGAAGCGATCTCGGCGTTCAATTCACCTATGCGGCCCAGGACGAGCCGCGAGGATTGGCTGACGCCTTCCTGGTGGCTAGCGATTTCATTGGTAACGAACCCGTGGCGCTGGTGCTCGGTGACAACGTGTTGTACGGCCAGGGGTTGACGCGGCTGCTCGCGGATGCGGCCCGCAGGGCGCAAGGGGCGACCGTCTTCGCATATCGGGTACCCGATCCTCAGCAGTTCGGCGTCGTTGAGCTCGACGACCGCGGCGGGCCTCTGCGGATTGACGAAAAACCCTCCAAGCCGCGGTCCGATCTCGCGTTAATCGGGCTTTACTTTTACGACAACCAGGTGGTGTCACTTGCAGCGGGCTTGAAGCGATCGGCCCGCGGCGAGCTGGAGATTACGGACCTGAATCAACTATATCTGGAGTCTCGCCGCCTGCACGTTACCGTACTGGGGCGGGGCATTGCGTGGCTTGACACCGGGACCTTCGGCGCTCTGCTCGACGCATCCAATTTTATCGCGACATTGGAGAGGCGCCAGAACCTCAAGGTCGCCTGTCTCGAGGAGATTGCCTGGCGCAACAAGTGGATCAGCGATTCGGAGCTCGAACGGTGTGCCCTGCGATGGGGAAATGACGAATATGCGCGCTACCTGTTGCGAGCCCGCTGCAATAGTACCGCTAAGCGAATGCCCTAGTGCCCCGTCCCACCTATAACTTGTTGCGATAAGGGAGTCTATTCGCACGGCGGGTGAGAAGTTTTAAGAATGAAGCGAGTGTTCACGCCGGGTTTTGAGAGCCAAGAACGATTTATCTTCATTTTGTCGAGTTGCTCAACACCTTGCTAATGGATGACTATCACGTGGGTCGAGCCGCGCTCGCGCGATCCAAAACACGAGGCAGTCGACGGATGACTGAGGAATTCCTCTTTTGCCCCAATGTGGCTGCCGTCCACTTTCTGCGCGAGCGAATCTTGTCCCGCGTCGCTGACGACGGTTACGCAATATTACGAGGGTTGTTTCAGGAGGCCCGGGTCGACGAATGGCGCGACGCAGTCTACCGTCATGCCAATTCGCATCGGCACGGTCCGTCCACCGGCACGGCGCCGAGCGAGGTACGCCGGAACACCAGCAAGTGGTCGATAGGTGGCGGGGGTTCTTACAACGCGCTTGCTCGCTTCGCCCTGGTCATCTACAACCCGCTATTCGATCAGGATGTTTTTGGCCTGCATGCGGCGTTTAACACGATTATTGAAGTGAGAGACGCAATAGCAGGGCGTGATGTGTTACGCGATCCGCTTCTTCTTCCAGAGCGGTTTAATGCCTGTCGAGTTCAGATATACCCGGCCGGGGGAGGCTTTCTGCAGGAGCATCGCGATGTACGCGGCCAACTGAACGTGCCAGAGGGTGCCTGCATGTATCTCGAACTTCTTCTGCTGCTGACGCAAAAGGGAGTTGATTACCGAAGCGGGGGCGGAACCGTCAGATGCAATGGTGAAGGGCGCGACTCTGAGGCCGGCACCAAACGAGGTGATGTTATCGTCTACGATGCGACGACGGTTCATGGCGTCCAAGACGTCGATCCCAACATCGCATTCACCGCAGGCAATATCCGCGGCCGCGCCGTCGCCATGGCGACGATTTACGGCAGCCGGTAGGCGCGCGTTACAACCATTAAGGCGCACCGACACTAACATTGACTGACCCTGACAAATACGCGCGATTTGCAAAGCTCACGTTCGAAGGCTTTCGTATGTTGGCCCAGGACGCGTCGCTCTCGCCGTACGAGAAGATCGGCTTTCCGGACGAGTATCGCGAGGGTTTTGAAGGAGCCATATTCGAGGACATCTGTAAGAAGATCGCGCCACTAAACGCCAGCACCAGAAGGGTAGTGGACATCGGTCCTGGCTGCTCTGAGCTGCCTCTTATGCTTGCGAAGCTGTGCTCCGAACGATCTCATCACCTCACCTGGGTGGACAGTCCCGAAATGCTGGCTCATCTGCCGGATGCGCCATTCATTAACAAGGTGCCCGCTCAGTTTCCTCATGGGTGCGAAGCGCTGTTGGAAGGCTATAGGGACAGTTGCGATGTTGTGGTCGCATATTCGGTTCTACACTACGTCTTGCCGGGAAATGACATTTTTACGTTTTTCGACACTGCGACGAGCCTACTAGCTCCCGGTGGCGTGCTTCTCATAGGCGATATTCCTAACGTGTCGGCGCGCAAGCGCTTTTTCGCTTCCGATCGGGGAAGGCATTACCATCAGGCGTTCACCGCCTCATCCGATATTCCGAAAGTGGAGTTTAACGTGCCTGAACCCGGACGTATCGACGATTCCGTGATTGTGGCCCTCTTGATGCGCGGACGCGCCGCGGGCCTCCATGTCTACGTCGTACCCCAGGGCGAGCAATTACCAATGGCTAATCGCCGCGAGGACATCATCGTGGTAAAACCCTGATGCCCTCAAGGCTCTGATTTGTTTCGGCGAAGACAACGAAGGCCGTGCTTACCTGGGAAGCGTTCATGGAACGCAAGTTAGACTGGCCTTTTGGCTTGCTTTGCGAATCTCCCCGCGAATTGAGGCACGGTCCGTCAAGCCGCGGGAGACGCACATATGCGGCGTAGCCGGTTTAGCGAGGAGCAGATAATCGGAATTTTACGGGAGCACGAGGCAGGGGCGACCACAGCCGAGGTCTGTCGGCGGCACAGTATTTCGCACGCTACTTTCTACAAATGGAAAGCGAAATACGGCGGACTCGAGGTGTCCGAGGCGCGTCGGCTAAAGTCGCTGGAAGATGAAAATCGGCGGCTCAAGAAGCTGTTGGCCGAGGCGATGCTGGACAACGCGGCGCTTAAGGAGCTGTTCAGAAAGAACAACTGAAGGGATGCGCAAGCCGGCCAGGCGCCCCGGCGTCCCCGGTGCCACCACCTTTCAGTGTTGCCGGTCCGCTCCAAACAAATCAGAACGACCAATCGGACTGTGGTATAGAGCGATTTCGCAGGGAGAGGCGGTTTATGAACAAGCCAAAGCGATTGGTAATCGTAGGGGATAGTGCGTTTGCCGAGATCGCCTATGAGTATTTCACCTACGACTCACCTTATGAGGTTTGCGCTTTCAGTGTCGAAGCGGCGTACCTTAAACGACAGGAGTTGGCCGGTCTGCCGGTAGTGGCACTCGAAGAGCTGGATAGGCACTATCCTCCCGCGGACTATGAGGTATACGCGGCTCTCACGTATCGCCAATTGAATCGGCTACGTGCGAGGCTCGTCGGTATCGCCAAAGCAAAAGGGTTCCGATTAGCGAGTTACGTGAGCTCGCGCGCGTTTGTCTGGCGCAATGTTCAACTCGGAGAACATTGTTTCATATTCGAGAATAATACAGTCCAGCCTTTTGTCGTAGTCGGCAATAATGTTGTCATGTGGAGCGGCAACCATATTGGCCATCACAGTCGGATCGGCGATAATTGCTTCATCGCGTCCCACGCGGTTTTATCGGGGTTTTGTACCGTCGGCGACGGCTGCTTTCTCGGTGTCAATTGCACGATCTCGAATGATGTAAGGATCGGCCGGGATTGCTGGATCGGCCCCGATGTGACGATCAAGAAAGACGTAAATGAAAACGTTTTGTTCGCGGGTCAAGGCTCAGAGCCTTCCGCGGTTCCGGCGAGGCGGTTCTTCCGGATCAAGGAGGCAGGCGGCGATGAGGTGGAAGAAGCTTGGCGTGGTGTACAAACCTGACGGCAATAAGTGGTGGGCGCGTACACATGCAACGGTTCCAACGCCGCTGATCGTTTCCCCGGACGTAATCCGGGTCTATTTGACCTGTCGAGATGAACACGGAATAGGGCGAGTCGGCTTCGTCGAATTGTCAGCAAGCGACCCTACTCAAGTCTTGGAGGTCGCGCCCGACCCGGTGCTGGATGTCGGCAGACCGGGAACCTTTGACGACAATGGGGTTATGGCAAGCACGGCGCTACGCACGGTCGACGGACCGGTGCTTCTGTATTACGTCGGATTCGAGTTGAGCACACGCGTTCGATACCGCCTGCTGACCGGGCTGGCGATCAGCGAGGACGGCCAGAGATTCAGGCGAGTGCAGGAGACTCCAATCCTGGAGCGAACGCCCGCCGAGTTGTGTATCCGTGGCGGACCCTACGTTCGTTACGATGAGGGAATGTATCGGATGTGGTACGTCGCGGGCAGTGAATGGATCGACCTCGGCTGCAAGCAGATGCCCGTTTACGACCTTCGCACGATGGAATCCGCCGACGGGATTCACTGGCCGGCCGAGGGAGAAGTAATCCTACCCGTAAGCGCCGATGACGAGCATGGGTTTGGAAGGCCTTGGGTGATGCGCAGCGGAGCAACCTGGGAGCTGTTTTACTCAGTTCGGCGGAAGTCGCTGCGTGCCTACAGAATGGGACACGCGGTGTCGGAGGACCTCAAGCTCTGGCATCGCGGCGACGCGGAGTTCGGGCTCGAGCCTTCCGCTGATGGCTGGGACTCGGAAGCGGTCTGTTACGGAGCGCCGCTGACAATCAACGGCCGTACTTGGCTTTTTTACAACGGCAATAATTTCGGCGAAACTGGGTTCGGGATTGCTCTGCGCGAGACCTAACAGGGTATTGAGAAGCCCGAACAAATCAAGATGAGTCGGCCTTTGCTCTCAACATCCTGTGTGAAAATTGGCTTCATTCCTAAATTTCTCTCCCGCCGGGGAAGAGATAAGAGCGAGGGCGCAAGCTGTTGCAATAGCTTCTCAGCAGCCCGCTGGCCGCCGTGACTATCGAAGTCCGTCCTTTCTGTACCGACAGCCTTGCGGGGTGGGATGATTTGATCACGAGGTCGGTCTCCGGTACTTTCCTGCACAGCCGCCGTTTCCTCTCCTATCATGGCGACCGATTTCACGATCTCTCGGTCTGTATCTATGACGGCGGCCATCTGATGGCGGTCTTCCCTGCGGCTGTCGATCCCGCCGAGGAGGCGTGTGCGACTAGCCATCCCGGCGCGACTTACGGCGGACTGATGCATGACGGCGGCCTTTGGGGCAATCGGATGATCGAGGCGCTCGAAAAACTGCGCGAGTATTACGCGAGGCTGGGGTTGCGGCGGCTGCGGTACAAGGCGGTGCCGCGAATGTATCATCGTGTGCCTGCGGAAGATGACCTCTATGCGCTGTTTCGAGCGGGAGCACGGCGCTATCGCTGTGACCTCGCCTCAGTAGTCGATCTTGGTAACCGCCTGACCCCAAGCAAGCGTCGCAAGCGGTGCGTTAAGGCGGCGTTGGCGAGCAATGTGCTAGTGCAAGAGGGGAGTGAAAGGCTTGCGGATTTCTGGGAACTCCTTGAGGGCAATTTGGCGTGCAGGCACAAGGTTCGGCCGGTTCATACAATTGAGGAGATGCGTGCTTTGCTTGGCCGCTTTCCCGATCAGATTCGCCTGGTAACGGCGATTGCAGCCGAGCAGATGGTGGCAGGTGTGTTGCTGTTCGTAATGCCAACCGCCGTGCATACGCAATACATCTCTGCCAGCGAGGCGGGATACGCACTCCATGCGCTCGATGCTGTCATCGAGCACTGCATCGCGGCCGCGTCGTTGGGATCGGTCCGTTGGTTCAGCATGGGCATTAGCAATGAAGAGAACGGCTCGGTGCTCAACGATGGATTGCACCAGTTCAAGAGCGAGTTTGGCGCTGGAGCGATGGCGCACGAATTCTACGAGATCGATTTAGCCTAGTGTTGTATCCTGGCGAATGAATGTAACGCCCTGAGACGTCATCCTGCCTTGAGGTGTTACCACATGGCAGCAGATCTTTCCGAGTTTCGGCATTGTCCAGGCATTCCGCAAACACTTCCATGGCCGTCGGTGAAGCATCGGTTAGCCTTCAGTGTCTAAGGGACTCGCGCGGCATGTTAGTCGTCGCGCAATCCGGAGAGCAGGTGCCATTCCCGATTCGGAGAATGTTCTTTTTGAGAGACGTGGCACCTGGATCGGAACGGGGGTACCACGCCCATCGAGCCTGTCACGAGCTCCTGGTCGTGCCGTCGGGCGCGGTGACAATAGAGCTGGATAACGCGATGCGCCGGTCGCGGCATCGACTGATGGATCCCGATCAGGCGCTACATGTTCCTCCGATGACTTGGATCGTTCTTCGCGAGTTTGAGGCTGGCACGGTCTGCATCGTGCTCGCCTCCGAGCACTACGATCCTGCTGATTACATTCGCGATTACCAGGAGTTTGTGGCGGCTGTCAGGGGAATCCGTCGATGAACGTCCCTTTTGTCGACCTTAAAAGCTTGCACCGCGGCCTGGCTGTCGAGTTGCAGCAGGCGTGGCGTCAGGTCGAAGATGAAGGCCAATACATTTTAGGACCGCAGGTGGATGCGTTCGAGGACGAATTCGCCAGATATTGCGGCGCACGATATTGTGTAGGAGTTGGTAATGGGCTGGACGCGCTGACGCTGACATTACGGGCGATGGGTGTGGTGCCGGGCGATGAAGTAATTGTTCCGGGCACTACGTATATCGCTACCTGGCTTGCAGTGAGTCACGTCGGTGCGATACCCGTCCCGGTAGAGCCTGACCCTGGGACCTTCAATATCGACCCGGCCCGGATCGAAGAGGCGATCACATCACGCACGAGCGTCATTTTACCGGTTGACCTCTATGGGCAATTGGCTGACCGTGAGTCGGTACTCCGAATCAGCCGGCGTCACTGGCTGAAGGTGCTGGAAGACGCCGCCCAAGCGCATGGCGCTCGTAGTGGCGGCGTTTCCGCGGGGGCCTGGGCCGATGCGGCCGCATTCAGTTTTTTCCCCACCAAGAATCTTGGCTGCCTGGGAGACGGCGGCGCCATGGTTACGAACAACCAAGAGCTCGCTGACAAAGTACGACTGCTGCGCAACTATGGCTCCGTGCGCAAGTACTATAACGATATCCTCGGATTTAATTCGCGCCTCGATCCACTCCAGGCCGCGTTTCTGCGCGTCAAGCTCCGCCAGTTGGACCGCTGGAACGCTCATCGACGCGAGGTGGCCTCCGCCTATGAAGCCGGCTTAGCCGATCTCCCTGAATTGACGTTACCTTCCCATACCGGCGGCGAAGGCTGCCATGTGTGGCATTTGTACGTTATTCATCATCCCAGGCGTGATGCCTTACAGCTTGAGCTCCGCGCCGCGGGCGTCGAAACCCTAATCCACTATCCGGTCCCGCCGCACTTAAGCGAAGCATACTCGCCGCTCGGTCTCGCGGGACGACTACCTATCTCGGAAAGGCTCGCCGCGGAAGCTCTCAGTCTACCGATCGGGCCTCATATGGGTCCAAACCAAGTCGCCCAGGTTATCTCCGCGGTACGCCGATTCTGTTTAGGCGAGCCACAAAGGAGGTCCTTGCCGGAGGGTCGCTCGTCGCATGGCGTGCACATGGAGGAGCAGCAGCATGGGTCGGTCGATGAGACAACAGAACCGTATCGCGATCATTTGCGGCTCACTCGCGCAAGCGGGAACTGAGCGCTACGTCTATGAGCTCTGTCGGGCTCTGGACAAGACGCGCTTTGCGGTGGACCTGCTAACGATCGCACCCTGGGGCGTCGGGCGTCAATACTATGCCGAACCTATTCGCCAGTGTGGCATCGCCATTCGCCCCATTCTCCCGTTGTTTCATTGGCGCCGCCTGCCCAAGTTGCTCAGGCGCTACGCGCTAGCTGGGCAGGAGGTATATCGCTCTTGGCTTCTGCCGAAACTTCTGGCCCACTATGATTTAGTCATTGTGGTACAGTTGGATTACCTATCCGATGTGGCCTTCATGCTGCCGCCAGACACAACTGTACTTCTGCATTTGACGACGCACTTGTGCCAACACGAACCCAATTACTACCGCAATAAGTATCCTGGCGATCGCGCGGTGTTCCTCGTCTGTATGGACCGGTGTCAGGCACAACAGGCTCAGGAGGGTTTGGGATCGGTGATTCGCGGACAAACAGTTGTGCCGCTTCCGATTGATGTGTCCGGATTCGAGGAAATAACAGAATGGTCCAGCTCCACCCACCCGATCATAGGCAGCTTCATGAGGATCGAACCTGATCGCGACCACATGCCGCTGCTGCGGGCATTTGCGATTCTGGCAAAAGAATCTGACGCCGAATTGCGCTGTTACGGGCGCGGGGATGCGTCGTTTCTTGAGGCGGAGGCGATCAGGCTCGGCGTCGGGGGCCGGGTGAAGTTCCCCGGCCATGTCACAGACATTCGTCGCACCGTGATCGATGATCACATCGCGCTGGCCTGGCTGACCGCCCACGACGACTTTATGGGCTACGCCGGTATCGAGTTGGGTCTCTGGGGAGTGCCGACCTATTTCTACAACGTGATCGGCACTATGTCCGTCCAAGCGATCCTGCGGCAAACCGCGGGTACGGTCCATTCTTACAGCAGCGAAGCCGAGCTGGCACAGGCCTCTCTGGCGCTGTTGAGAAATCCTGGGCTCTTGCGCGAGGAGGGACGTCGCTTGCGACAGTATGTGCAATGGCACAACGACAGCAAACACGTGGTCAGGCAGATAGAGTCATTTTATGAGGAGGTTCTCCAGGGAACACGTTGCAACCCCCGGACGAACCTGAGCGCAAGCCAAGTGGCGGGAGTCGCCGGCGACTTAAGCGTCTTTGCCACGGGCGGAAGTGACGGTAGAGCGAGGGGTCAAACTCTACCCGGGAGACGCACGGATGAAGGCTGCGGCCACTCTAGAGCCCCAGGATGAGGTGCGGCGCCCGGCACCTCCTCTGTTCAAGGTTCTTGCGGAATCACTAGAGACGGTCGCGACCCAGGCATGCGGGCTGCTGATCGGAATCCCGATGCTGGCGATTACGGCCCACTGGCTGGGCCCGCAAGGCCGCGGGGTATTCGTCACCACCACAACCTGGGCCGGCTTGGCCGCGACCTGTTGCGGCTTCAGCTTGGGCTTGGTCGCGATCCATGAAATGGGCCGCTTGAACGACCCGGACATCGGCGCTTTGTTAGGTACCCTGTTCGTTTTTGCGGCCGCGGAAACCTTCCTCGCATGGTGTCTGCTTTTTATTGCGCATCGCATTGCCCCTCAGTTATTCGGTGATATCCAGGGCCTGGCGCTGATCCTTGGCATAGGCAGTATTCCGTTCCTGATACTAAAAGACTATTTTGGCGCGCTGCTGATTGCCCAAAACCGGATTGTGGTCTGGAACCGCGCCCAGTTGGCGGGAACGGCTCTTTCCTTTGTGCTCGCGGTGTTGTTGGCCGCTGGAGCGTTAGTTACCGTCGATCTCATTGTCATGGCTTGGTTGTGTGGTCAGATCCTGGTGTGTGGCATCTCATTCAACGATGTGCGCCGGCGGGCGACAAGCTGGAGCTTCCGAAAGCACCTGGCGCGCTCACTGTTCAGCGGCGGTTGCAAGTTACACATCAATGCAATCGGTAGCATAGCGATCTCCTCAATCGACGTATTGATGGTCAATTCATTCGTGGGCGCGCGGGAAGTCGGATATTATCAGCTTGCGCTGAAACTCGCGACGAACATTGCAGTAATTGCGCAGGCGGTCGGGACGGTGACTTACGGACGAGTGGTCGCGCTCGGACCCGATGGCTCGTGGGCACTCATACGGCGCATCTGTGGACTAACTATGGGGCTTATGATCGCGGTCGCGCTTGTGGCGGCCTGGTTTGCACCATGGATCGTCCGTATCGTTGCAGGCACTACCTTCGCGCCAAGCGTGCCATTGTTCAGATTAATGCTCTTGGCGGTACCCGGGCTGAGTATAGGCTATTTGATGACACCGCAGTGGATTTGCAGAGGATATTTCTGGCAGGCCGGGGGTCTGACCTTGTTGGTTGCAGGAGCCAACGCACTAGGAAACTGGATATTGGTGCCGCGCTACGGCGCTCTGGGTGCGGCCATTAGTTTCATCATCGTGTACATAGTATCGATTCTTGTGAACGGCGCCATGTTCGGATTTTGTGAGTGGCGGTGGCGGCATGCCGATGCGCGGCCGGTGCTGCCTCGGCGTACAGCATCCAGCGCTCGCTAGCAGCGTGGCGGAATAGATGGTGAGATGCTCTCAGCAGGCGGTCGAGGGTGCGCCTCCTCCACACCCGGTCAAGACAAAGACAGCAGCGCGCCACCTGGCTTATTTTGGCGTGCGACACTGGAAACGCTGAGTTATGCGGCGCCACGGTCGAATGAAATCGCAGCCTCCAGGCGCCGTCAGGCTGGTTGGTGTATCTCGTACCGCGATCAGTGGGAAAGCAGTGCTAGCCGGAGATTTTCACGCGCCGGTGCGGATCGGCGTCGACGGCCGCAGACTGGGGTTACGGCCGAAGGGAATCGGGCGGTATATTTGGGAGCTCTGCAAGGGCCTGGACAACATTCTGCCGGCGGCGCGCTTCTTTTTGTACACACCACGGCCGCTGAATATGCCCGCGATTTCCCCGCGCTGGTCGCTTAGGGCCGACCAATCACCGCTCGGACGGTTGTCGAGCAACTTGTGGTTGGTCGCTGGAGTTGGCCGATTGGCGCGATGCGATGATCTGGATGCCTTTTGGGCTGGGTCTGGCCTTTCGCCATTGATTGGACTAAAGACGCGTACGGTCCTGACAGTTCACGATCTTGTTCACAAGGTGGCACCACAGACTATGGACCGTCGAGCCCTATGGGCGGCGCGCTTGTTCTTTCGAAGTAGCTTGGGGAACGCTGACGCGGTGGTGAGTAACTCCGAAGGAACCGCGCGGCGGCTGGAACACTTGGGCTACAAGGTGGCCGCAGTGGTGCGGCCGGGTCTTTCAATAGTCTTTCAACCGAAGTCCGAATACGAAGTTCAACAGGCGCTGACTCGTTACAGTTTGGTCAGACCCTATTTGCTTGCTGTCGCCACTTGGGAGCCTCGCAAGGGCCTCGAGCCGCTGATCCGAGCTTTCCTCAACATGAAGGCGGATGGCCTTGTGCGCAATCACAAGTTGGTGCTGATTGGCGAACGCGGATGGAAAGATGTCGCCATTATGAATCTTGCTCGGCGTGATACGGAGTCGGTTCTGAGCTTGGGCTTCGTGGATGACGTATCGCTCGGCGCGCTGTACCAGGGCGCGGACGCTTTCATCTTTCCGTCGAAATACGAGGGCTTCGGCATGCCCGTGCTTGAAGCACGGGCATGCGGTGCTCTGGTGGTAACCAGCGATATACCGGAGCTTAGGGAAGCAGGTGGCGACCAGGCGATCTATATTGAACCTACGGAAGAAGGTATCCGCAACGGGATATCACTGGCCCTGAAACGGAGGCCGACGGAGAGGGTGGATTGGCGCGATTGGAATTGGAACAAGAGCGCCGCGATACTCGCGGAAGTTCTTCTTGGACATTTGTACGGCGAGTTCGCTTGGCCCGCCGAAGTGCGCGGGCCCACCTTGGCCGATAATTCCGCCCGGCTGAGCGCCCTAAGCGTCCGTGGTCTACCGTGGAATTCAGGAAGAACAGAGGGTTGACGGCGAGGAAGGTGCGGCGACCGTGGCTGACACGGGCCTGCGAGCGCCTGTTGCTTCAAATGTTGCCATCCGCCGGTGACAAAGTTACGCGTCCGTTGCCTGCGATTCCGCGCCGATTGTTAGTCGTGAAGGTCTTCGGAATGGGCGACGGCATCCTGGTTCGTTCGATCGTGGAATATTTGCGTAAGCATCACCCGGAAATGCGGATTGGGGTTCTGGTTGGTCCGGCAACTCGGGAGGTGATGACTCTCAGTGCGACATTTCGCGTGCATCAATATGTCCCGCAAACATTGAGCGTATGCTCAGCGCTGCGGACGCTGATGGATATCCGCAACTGTCATTACGATGCGATACTGAATTGCGAGCAACGCTCCCTGGCGGGTAGCGCGTTTCTCGCGGCGACAGGGGCCGCGTACCGCCTCGGGTTTCTTCCGCTCGGAGATACGCCAAAAAGCTGGTTTTTGACTCATACGGTACGCTTTCGTGACGACCAATCCGTATGGCAGTCCTTTATTCACCTTGCGCGCCTGATTGAGTGCAGTCTTCCTGAAGCGCTTCTTCCAACGCCTTTTCAATGGAGCGCCGAGGTGGAACGGTGGGCGTGCAACTGGTGGAGCGAGCATATAGGCGCCGGACGGGGTCCGGCGATAGCGCTGCACGTGGGCAGTCAAGATCGCGAATTTAGTCGTTGGCCGGTGGAGCGATTTGTCGAGCTCGCCGAACGGACGCGGATCGGCATCCGCGAACTGCCGGTGATACTGACCGGGACACTGCCGGAAAAGGAGCTGATTCGTACCTTCATCAGTAGGTACTCCGGGCATGCCATCGATGCTTCCGAATCGGGTTCGCTGGCGCGAACCGCCGCGCTGGTCAAGCGTTGTAGTCTACTGGTGAGC